>DATETD010000263.1:0-3391 GCA_035283885.1 Rhodocyclaceae bacterium | reverse complement strand
TTGTTTCTCGACGCCGAGGACGCGCTCGAACTGCATATGGAGCGCAGCGGCGCGGCCAAACTGACCGTGGTCGCGCCGGTGTTTCCGCGCATCTCCAACCACAACGATCTCGACCCGCTGCGCCTGCATCCCGAAGTCGATTTCCGCTGGATCGGCCCCGGCCAGATCCCGCCGCCTGCCGATCTGGTGGTCTTGCCCGGCTCGAAAAGCGTCGCCGCCGACCTTACCTGGCTGCGCGCGCAAAACAACGGCGGCTGGATCGCGTATATCGAACGTCATCTGCGCTACGGCGGCAAGCTGATCGGCCTCTGCGGCGGCTATCAAATGCTCGGGCGCAGACTGCATGATCCCGAGGGCATCGAGGGCCAGCCCGGCAGCCAGCCCGGCTTAGGCCTGCTCGACTGCGAAACTACCTTGGCCGCCGAAAAGCAGCTACGCACCGTCGCCGGACGGCTCGCGCTACCCGGCGAACCGGCGATGAGCGGCTATGAAATCCATATGGGCGTCACCCACGGCGCAGCACTCGACCGCCCGGCGGTGCGGCTCGACGATGGCGGCGACGGGCGTAGCGACGGCGCGATTTCCGAGGACAATCGAATATTCGCCACGTATTGCCACGGCCTGTTCGACCATCCGCGCGCCTTGAGCGCGCTACTCGCCTGGGCCGGCGCCGACGGCATCGCCCCGGTCGACCTCGCCGCACGCCGCGAAGCCGATATCGACCGACTCGCCGATGCGGTGGAGGCGGCGTTGGATTGGAAGGCGATGGGGCGGTGGGTTTGAGCCTTTGTCCACGAAAGACACGGAAGAACGAACAAAAGAAAAATGTCGAAGATATAATTCCAATCATCTAAGAAGTGCCAGCCAATAAACGACGGATATTTGATTATTTTCGTGATTTTTGTATTTTTTGCGGACAACTGTTTTCCCCAGCGGTAAACCAAGAACAGTTTTACTGTAGGCAAGCGCTTGCCGCTGCGGAGAATACCGCCCATAATCGCCGCATGAATTGCGGAGATTGCAGCTATATCTGGCAGGCCGGCGATTGGCCGACATGGCGCTACGACTTGGCGGCGCTGGCGCGTCCTTTGTCCGAAGTCAGCCTCGCCCAAGGTCGCTTATTGGGACGTCTGACGGATGTCGGCATCGCCTTGCGCGATCAAGCCAGCTTGGTTGCGCTCACGGCGGACGTGGTTAAAACCAGCGAGATCGAGGGCGAGCAACTCGATGTCGAATCGGTGCGTTCGTCGATCGCACGCCGTCTTGGCGTCGATATCGGCGCGCTGGCGCCGGTCGATAGGCGCGTCGAAGGCGTCGTCGCGATGACGCTCGACGCTACGACCGACTGCCATGCGCCGCTGACGAAGGAGCGCTTGTTTGCGTGGCATGCGGCGCTGTTTCCTACGGGTTATTCCGGTCTATGCAAAATCGCCGTCGGCGGCTGGCGCGACGATGCCGACGGGACTATGCAAGTCGTATCGGGACCTATCGGGCGTCGGCGCGTGCATTTCGTAGCGCCTCCGGCCCATCGTCTGGAGATCGAGACCCGCGGATTTCTCGAATGGCTGAACGGCCCAGCCACCGATCCGCCGCTGATCAAGGCAGGACTCGGTCATGTATGGTTCCTTAGCCTGCATCCTTTCGACGACGGCAATGGTCGCATCGCCCGCGCCATCGGCGACCTGTTGCTGGCGCGCGCCGACGCCAGTCCGCAGCGTTTTTACAGCCTTTCCGCGCAAATTCAACGCGAGCGCCAAGCCTACTATGAAATCCTCGAGCGCACGCAGAAGGGGGCGCTGGACGTCACCGACTGGCTTGCGTGGTTCCTCGCAGCCTTACGGCGCGCCATCGATCAAGCGCAACAGACGCTCGATGCGGCGCTGGCAAAGGCGCGCATCCGACAGCGCTTCGCCACAACGCCGCTGAACGAAAGGCAAGCCAAGCTCATCGAGCGCTTGCTGGACGGCTTCGACGGCAAACTCACCAGCAGCAAATGGGCGGCCATCGCCAAATGCTCGCCAGACACGGCGCTACGCGACATCAACGAATTGATCGCGCGTAAGGTGCTGCGAAAATCCGCGTCGGGCGGGCGGAGCACGGGTTATGAATTGGACGAATCCCTCTCGATAGAATAACGAGCGTCATCATCGGCGATGTTGCTGCGACGACGTGCAAAAGTCGGCGCTGGCGGGACGGATAAGGCCCCGCGCTCTTCGGGCTTAAACCGAATACTGGCGCAAGCGCTGGGAGAACTCCTCCAATGGACGAATGCCGCTGGCTTCGGCGCGGCGAATCCAGTCGCGCAATCGTTCGACCGACTGTTCGCGCGACGAGGCGGAGCGCGCCCATAAGCCCTCAAGATCGATGCGCAACGCGTAACCCTGCGTCAAGCGCTCGCTACGCGCCAACCAGCGCGCCAGCGCCTCGCGCTGCGATGCCGTCAGCGTGGCGGTCGCCTGCTTCAATAGCCGTTTCAACAAGCGGCCTTCGCGGGCGTCGATTTTCATGCGCAGGCACTCTTCCGCCGCCAGACGTTGCAGGGATTTGAGAAAATTCTGCAGGACGTCGTAACGATGCATCGTTATTGCGCGCAAGGTCTCCAGATCGATCGCCGCCCGCGGTGCGAAACGAAGTTCCGGCGCCAGGTTTCTCACGCGCGCCAGCCGCAAGACCGCCATGATGCGGATATAGAGCCAGCCGATATCGAACTCGAACCGCTTGTGCGAGAGTTTCGCCGACGCGATATAGGCATGGTGGTTATTGTGCAACTCCTCGCCGCCGATCAGTATGCCCCACGGAAGGATATTTGTCGATTTGTCGGCGCAAGCGAAGTTGCGGTAGCCATAGAAATGGCCGACGCCGTTGATCACGCCGGCGGCCCAAAACGGAATCCAAACCATCTGCACGCTCCAGACCAGCAGACCCGGCAGCAGGCCGAATAGCGCCAGATCGACGAGCAGCATGATCACGACGCCGAGTTTATGGAACGGCGTATAAAGACGGCATTCCAGCCAATCGTCCGGCGCGCCGCGGCCGTAGCGCGCCAGCGTATCCCGATTGCGCGCCTCCTTGACGTAAAGGAACACGCCGCCGAACAGCACCTGCGCCAGACCCCGCACCTGCGGGCTGTGGGGATCGTCGACCGTTTCGACTTTGGCGTGATGCTTGCGGTGGATCGCCACCCATTCCTTGGTAATCATTCCGGTGGTGAGCCAGAGCCAGCAGCGGAAGAAATGGGCTGCGATCGGGTGCAGTTCGAGCGCCCGATGCGATTGATGGCGATGCAAGAAAATCGTCACGGCGGCGATCGTGATATGAGTCAAGCCCAGTGCAACCAAGGCGATTCCCCACCCCGGCAAATCCAGTAAGCCGCTCATGCTATCGACGGGCC
>DATETD010000262.1:0-2165 GCA_035283885.1 Rhodocyclaceae bacterium | reverse complement strand
GGCATGGGGCGCGAGTTGTATCGCCGCGAGCCGCTGTTCCGCCGCTGTATCGACGAATGCGACGCGGTGTTCCGCGAGCTTACCGGGCAATCCTTGATCGAGGTGTTGTACGCCGCGCCGAACGGCGATGAAGTTGCCGAGTTGCGCTTGGCGCAGACCGAATTGACTCAGCCCGCGTTGTTCGCGATCGAATACGCTTTGGCGCGCGTGTGGATGAACTGGGGCATCCAGCCCGTCGCTTTACTCGGGCATAGCATCGGTGAATATGTCGCCGCCTGCGTCGCCGGGGTGTTTTCGGCCGCGGACGGTTTGCGCCTGGTGGCCGAGCGCGCGCGTCGTATGCAGCATGCGCCGGGCGACGGCGTCATGGTGGCGGCGATGGCCGAAGAATCTAAAATACGTGCGGCTTTGCAAGGCGTCGAATCGGTGGCGATCGGCGTGCATAACGCGGCGCGCAATCATGTGCTGTCGGGCGAGCGCAGCGCGGTGGAGCAGGTGGTGGCGCGTTTGCAAGCGCAAGGCGTGGAAACTCGCGCCCTCCGCGTGTCGCATGCCTTCCATTCGCCGCTGATGACGCCGGTACTGGCCGGATTTGCCGACGTGGTGGCGCAAGTCGCCGGCAAAAACGGTTTCGCGCCGCCGTCGATTGCGGTGATTTCGAATATTACCGGGCAAGCGATAGGCGCCGAACTAACGCAACCCGGCTATTGGGTCGATCATCTGCGCAGCGCGGTGAATTTTGCTGCAGGCATACAAGCGATGCGGGCGGCGGGTGTCGATGCGTTTATCGAAATCGGCCCGCGTCCGACCTTGCTGGCCTTGGCGCAACAACAAGTGGATGAAGCCGACGTGCTGTGGCTGCCGAGCTTGCGTCCGCAAACCGACGATAGCCGGCAGATGCTGGAAACCCTGGCGGGCCTGTCGGTCAAGGGAGCGAAGATCGATTGGCGTCGCTTTGCCGGCAGCTCCGAGCGCGTAGCGCGCAGCCCCTTGCCGACCTATCCGTTCCAGCGGCGACGGTATTGGCTGCCCGCGGTGACGGCAGTTGCCGCAGTTGCTACTAGTGCGCCTTTCCCCGGACGGCGCATCGCCTCGCCTTTGATGCCGCATACGATATTCGAGAACATCTACGACGCCAGTCGTTTTACGCTACTCGGCGAGCATCGTGTGTTCGATCAAGTCGTCGTGCCGGGCGCGGCGCATCTGTCGCTTTTGGTCGAAGCGGCGGAACGTTTCTTCGCGGCCTCGCCTTGCGAGTTGCACGATGTGGTGTTCCCGCGCGCCTTGGTGGTGCCTGAACCCGGCGCGCGGCGCGTGCAATTGCTGATGAAAGCCAACGGGAAGGCCAACGGCGGCGACCCTATCGATTTCAATCTGATCAGCTTGCCGCTCGAAAGCGACGAGGGCTGGGAAGAACACGCGAATGGGCGCTTGACGCGCCTCGATGCGTCGGCGGCAGGCGGCGGCGAAAGTTTGGCGAGTTTGCGCAAGCAGTGCGACCGTCTCGTCAGCGCCGACTTTTATCGAGAGCTGTGGCAATCGGCGATTGGACTCGGGGCGCGTTTCCGTTGGGTCAAAGAAGTGTGGCGCGATGGGCCGTACCGCGTGCTGGCGCGCCTGCAACGTCCGCAAGAAGCGCATAACGAGTCGTACCGCCTGCATCCGGGGATGCTCGATTCGGTGCTGCAAGTGCTGGTTGCGGCGATCGAACGCCAAGCCGACCAGGCCTTGGTGCCGTTCAGCTTCGAATCGTTTCGCTGGTGGGCGCCGGTGCAGGGCGAAGAGTTATGGAGTTACGTCTCGCGCCGCGAAAACGAGGGCGACGCCAACGAAGTGGTGAGCGATGTCAGTCTGTTCGACGCCGAGGGACGTTTGCTCGCCGAAGCGCGCGGCTTCCGTGCGCGCCGCATCGAAAGCCGTAATTTGCTGCGCGCCAAGGCGAATCCGCTTGAAGATGCGGTCTACGCCGTCGAATGGCGTCGGGCGGACGATGCTGCCGTCATCGCATCGAGCGCGTCGAGCTTGGGCGGACGTTGGTTGGTCGTCGGCGCAGCGCGCGCCGAGGTCGATGTTTTGGCGCAACTGCTGGAGGCGCAACGCGGCGTCGAATGCGTGCGTGCGTACCTCGATCATGATTCGGGTTTAACGCTGCCGCTCGACGATGC
>DATETD010000261.1:0-2863 GCA_035283885.1 Rhodocyclaceae bacterium | reverse complement strand
GGTGCGACCGCATGGCGCATCGGCTCCAAATCGTCGAGCGTGCGCGCCGTGGCGGCAAGGCGCGCGTAACAGCCGGCAATGGCGCGGCGGTAAGGCTCTTGGTCGCGATGCGCGTTGCGGTCGGGCGAACGCGCCGCGAGTTGCTTCAGTTCGTCGGACACATTGACCAGCAAGGCGCCCGAGGACAGGTCGGCGCCGAGTTGGTGCAATTGGTTCAGCAGAAAGGAAATCGCCTTGCGGCTTTGCGTGCGCAAGGTGGCGTTCAACACCTCCGCCGTGACGAAGGGATTGCCGTCGCGGTCGCCGCCGATCCACGAGCCGGGTTTGATAAACGGCGCCAAGGACGTGGGCGCGGGCGCGGACGCGGACGGTTTCCCCGCGAGCGTATCCAGATTGTCTTCCAAGGCGTTGTAAAGACGCGGCAATACGCGCAGGAAGGTGGTGTCGTAGAAGGTCAGCGCGTTATTGACTTCGTCCATGACGGAAAGCTTGGAAAGGCGCAGCATTTGCGTTTGCCATAAGGTGAGGATCGCGCGCCGGATCGCCTCTTCGCCCTCGGCGACTTCTTCGGGCGTGAGTTCGGTGCGGTCGCGCTCGTCGAGCAGGCGCGCGATTTTCCATTGGCAATCGAGGATGCTCTTGCGCTGCACTTCGGTCGGGTGCGCGGTCAGCACCGGGCGCACTTGCGCGGTGGCGAAAAAGTCGCTCAAGGTCGTCGCGGCTATGCCGGCGGCTAGGGCGCGTTGTAAGGAGTGCGCCAGACTGCCTTCGCGCGTCTGCGAGCCGGCGCGCGCATGCGCCCGCGCGCGGCGGATATGGTGCTGATCCTCGGCGATATTCGCCAAATGGGAGAAGTAGCTGAAGGCGCGCGCCACTTGGGTGATCGAACGGCTCGGCAGGTCGCGAAAAATCGCATCCAACTCGGCGCGCGCGTCGATGGCCTCGTCGCGATGAAAGCGGATCGCGAGCTGGCGAATCTTTTCGACCGTCTCGAACGATTCGACACCTTCTTGGTCGCGCAAGGTGTTGCCGAGCAGGCGACCGAGTAGGCGAATGTCTTCGCGCAGCGGAGCGTCTTTTTCGATCGAATCGTCGGTGTCGGTAGCGAAGTTCATGGCGGCGGCTCCAAGGTGTGGGGAGCGAGGAGTATCGCATTGCCGGGGCTGAAAGTGGAGTGCGGGGCCGGGGTATTTTGCCGGAGGAAAGTCGGCGCTGGCGGGACGGCGACGACGACGTTCCGTCCAGCGATCCGTCCGACTCACGATGCGCATTGCACCGTGCAGCAGATTTACGTCAATCTGCAACACAATGTGCGCGTCTCCGAAGTGTATTACGTGCTCGACGGCTTTTTGCCGGGGCGCGATACGCCGTTCTTTATGTACGACAATCTGATCGTCATTGGTGCGACCGAGATTCCGTTCAAGGCGAGCGACGCGGCGTCGAGCGACGATATGCCACCCGAGCACGAGGAAGACGAATATCGGTATTTCACGATGCAATTGGAGTGGTTTCGCCGCCATGCGCCGACATTCGAATGGTCGCATACGTTCGACAACGCCGAACTGCGCGAGCGCGGCGAACGCTTGCACCGGCTGTCGAGCGAGTTGGCGCATGCGCTCGAACGCAGCGAGTTCGTGCTGTTTTATCAGCCCAAGGCCAGTTTGGTCGATGGTCGCGTCGTGTCGCTCGAAGCCTTGCTGCGCTGGCGGCATCCGCGCATGGGCTTAATCTCGCCGGCGGAGTTCATTCCGATACTCGAACGCGGCGGCGGCATTATCGAAGTCGGCGCATGGGTGATCGAGCAATCGTGCCGCGATCTGGCGCGCCTGAGCGCGGCAGGGCATGGCGAGATGCTGATCGGCGCCAATGTGTCGGTGCGTCAGTTGCGTCGCGGCAATCTGCACGAAACCGTGGTGGGGATTCTCGAACGGAATGCTACCGACCCCGCGCGTCTGGTGCTGGAGGTCACGGAATCGACGATGATGGAAAATCTCGACGAAGGCCGTCAGTTGTTGATGCGGCTGACCGCGCTGGGCATTCGTCTGGCGATCGACGATTTCGGCGCCGGCTACAGCTCGCCGACCTATCTGCAAAATTTGCCCTTATCCTATTTGAAACTCAATAAATCCTTTATCGACGGAATGGTCAACCCGCGCGCGCAGCATATCGTGCGCACGGTGATTATGCTGGCGAAAGGACTCGCGCTGAAAACCATCGCCGAAGGCATAGAAACGCCGCAGCAGCGCGACGCCCTGGCGGAAATGGGCTGCGACATCATGAAAGGCTATCTGCTGTCCAAGCCGCGCCCGCTGGACGATATCGTGTTGTGGCTGCGCGCCGCCGAGCGACCGTAAGCTGCGCCAACGCGGCGCCGCGGGGTAGGCGATGTCTCGACATCTACTCCGTCTTGGCCGCCGCCATCGACACGATCATCCTAAAAACCTCGGTTCAATCCGCAGATTGCGCAGATTTTCATAGAGTTGCGAATCTTGGCGCATCACCCGAAAGCTGCATCGCCTATCCACTCTTAGTCGTGGTTTTATCTGCGTAAATCTGCGTAATCTGCGGACAACTGCTTTTTCTGGGATCATGACCCCGCCCATGCTCGACGTATCCTTTGCAATCAGCCAATTTTTTGTCCACATTGCCGATCAGCTCGCATGAACTTGCATCGACTTATCTTCTTACTTTTTAGTCTTCCATTCACGCTTACGACGCTCGCAGCCAATACGGAGAAAGTTAGCGCGAAAGCTTTTCTGTATGCAGGCAGAAAAATGGTGCTGCAAAACTGCGATATTGCATCGGCCAAGTGCGGAAACGAACAGCTTAAGATAAGGAAGCAAGATCCTTCGCCTAACGATGA
>DATETD010000260.1:0-4984 GCA_035283885.1 Rhodocyclaceae bacterium | reverse complement strand
CGGCGTCGGCGTCGAAGCCGTCGATCAGGATGAGGTCATACGACGATTCGTTCTCGACGACGAAATCGGCGCCGTCGGCATGATGGATGGCGATTCTTTTCGGGTCGTCGGGCAGTTTGAAGAACTGGCGCGCCGCGATTTCGACGCGAGGGTCGATTTCGACCACGGTCAGTCGGCATTGCGGGCGATGACGATAGAGGAATTTGCTTACCGAGCCGGTTCCGAGGCCGATTTGCAGTACGCGTCGCGGCCAGGTTTCGTTACGCAGCAGCAGCGGGGTCATCATCTCCCGCGTGTAATCCAATTCCAGATCGAACGGGCGCGCAATCCGCATCGCGCCTTGCACCCACGTCGAGCCGAAGTGCAAATATCGGACGCCGGCTTTTTCGCTGATATCGATCGGGTTCATCCTGAAAACCTTTTTTTATCCACGAAAAGCACAAAAGGCACGAACAAAAACAATAGCTTGCACGAGAAATTTATCCGCAGATGGCGCAGATGGGCGCAGATTAAAACCAAAAAATCGTTTTGAATCATCTGCGTGAATCTGCGCCATCTGCGGATAAATCAAGGGGTTTTTCTCTGGGTGGTCGAAACGAGGATCAAGGCCTTTTCGTGCTTTTCGTGTCTTTCGTGGACGACTGCTTTTTCAAGGTTCATGGCGCGGGATGGGGCGATTCGTCGGATCGCCCCGACGCGGTTTATTTACAGGCGATCTCGCATTGGCGCAACACATCCTCGCCGTCGACGGCCTGGCTGCCGGCGATCTTCAGCAGTCCGGTGGCGAAGGTCGGCGCGTACGATTTGCCGCCTACCTTGAACGGCTCGGCCAGTATCGCGGCAAATGCGCCCGGATTGAGATCGGCGGCGTCGCCGACGATGCCGAATGCGTGGGTGCCGGTGCGGGTCAGCAAGGTCTGCGGCAGTGCGGCTTTCAGTCGTTGGGCGATGGCTTGCAGCAGGGTGCTCCATTCGGCGTAAGCCGGTACGGGGTTGGCGGCGAAAAAGCCGTCGAACGAGACGACCGCGACCGTCAGGGTGTCGCTATCGAGACTTTGCTTCAACTGGCGATTGATGTCCTCGACCAGCGTCTTGCGGTTCGGAATACCGAGCAGGCTGTCTTCGAAGGTCATGCGCGATACGTCGGCGAGCAGCACGATGTTTTCCGAGCCGGCGGAGTAGGCGTTCTTCATGATTTCGAGCAAGGCGATATCCGCATGCGCATCCTCGACTTCGCGCACGAGATGCATCACGACATCGGAGTACAGTGCGCCCGAAATGAACAATGTGGCGGCCGATGCGTCGATGATCGATTTGCGCAGCGAAAGGCAACGTTCCAGGCGCTCGCGCAGCGCGGCGTCGCTGATTTCGGCGAGATTCTTGCTGCGGAAATCCGACAGATTTTGCGTCGTGACCGAAACATAGAAGTTGTCGGACGATTCGGCGCGACTGAGCAGCAAGCCTTTCGGCGTGGTGCCGAGCAATTCGGCGGCGCGCATCATCACGTCGAGCGTGTAGTCTTCGAGCGAGGATACGCCGAGGTAGCTGGAGCTGACGCTCATCAATTGGGCGATTGCGCGGTGCGTCGCTTCCTGTTTGCACAGTAGATCGTAGGCGCGCAACGCGGTTGTCAGGGCCGCGTGCAGTCGATTGACCGTGACGTCGCTTTTCAGCAGATAGCCGTTGATGTCGTAGTCGCTGACGGCGCTGACTTCGGAGGCCATGCCGGGCTGGCCGGTGCGCAGCAACAACTGCGTTTTGGTCATGCCCAAGTCCTGGCGTATGGTTTTGATGATCGTGAGGCCGGCGTCGTCCGTTTCCATCACCACGTCGAGCAGTACGACCGCAATGCCTTTTTCGCGTTTGAGGATTTCGAGCGCTTCGGCGGCGCTGTAGGCATGCAGATAGATGGGCGCGACGCCTTGGTAGGCGAAGTCGTACAAGACGTGCTTGGTGGTCAAGTGCACGTCTTCGTCATCGTCGACGAAAAGAATCTTGAGGCTCGACGACCGGGATTGTGCGGTCGCGTCGGTCTGTTCGTCCTGAAAATCGAACTCTTTCTCGTTGCTGGATGCAGTGCTCACGTGTCGGCTCCTTGTTGCCCGCAGTCGGTGCGACGGGGGGGTAACGGGTTGAATGATTGAATGGTTGAATGTAAATAGCGAACGAATTCTTCAGATGTGCGGCGCTAAGTATAGATTCACCGGTCGATTAAGCAACAAAAAAATTAAGCGACAAAAATAGTTTCGATTCGACGCTCGATATATCCGGTTTCGGCAGATCGTCGCTATCGATTTATGCAGCGATACGCGGTGAAAGCGGAGTTGAGCCATGCTTGAGAAACAGAGGCGAAAGTCGGCGCTGGCGGGACGGATCGCGCCGGGCGGTGCGCCGTAGGGCGGGGCGGTTTGCCCGGCGCCTACGGCGCGACGATGCCTTAGTGTGCGGCGGGAGGCGTTTCTGCGGTTACGGCAGGCGCCGGCGTCGCATCGGCAGCGGCGGGCTCCGCGACATCTTCGTGCGTCGCGTGCGCCGACTTGCTCGCTTTAGACTTGGCGGGACTTTTATGCGCTGCATCGGCGGGTTTGTCGTCGCTATGCTTTTCCTTGACGGGTTTGTCTTCGGCGTGTTTTGCCTTAGCCGTCTTTTCGGCGGTATGCGTGGCCGCTGGGGCGGCATGGACGCGCTTTTCGAAGGCGGTGCGCAATTGATCGAAGGCTTCGACGGTGTAGTCGGCGAGTTTTTGAATGTCCGGCGCTTGTTTATGCAAGCCGATAATCGAGATTTGCAAGCCTTTATCGTAAGTCGTCGCGGTGATGTTCAGCGATTGACCGGGCAAGAGTCCCGAAATCGGCAAGGCGACTTCGATTTCGCCGCCGGCGATGTAGCGCTTTTCCGGCAGGCCGAAGGGGTTGGAAATCGTGACGTTGGCTAAACGCGGCGGATTCTTCAGGCCGAAAAGCTCGGCGAAGGCGGGCACGGTGTGCAAGACGGCGGTGTACATCGCCAAGGTTCTGGGCACTTCTTGCTTGATTTGCTCCTTGAGTTCGATGGTCTGTTGATGGATATCGCGCAGACGGTCGATCGGGCTGGCTTTTTCGCGCCCGAGCGGGAACGGCAGGATGGCGACTTGATTGCCGCCCTTGCCGGCGCTATCGCCGATGGAGATCGGCATGTCGACGACCAGCGGGCGGCCACGGTAGCCGGTTTTATCGTGCAAGTAACGGTTCAGCGCCATGTCGACCACGGTCAGCAGTACGTCGTTGACGGTGACGCCTTGGGCTTTCGAGAATTCCTTCATGTCGGCCAACGGCAGGATGCAATAGGCGAAGCTGCGTTTGATCGAGGGCGGCGCTTTGAAGGCGCGCGGGGTGTTGATGAAGGGCAGCGGAATGCCTTGTCCCTTGCCGGAGGTCTTCAACGCCTGTTGATAGACGAAGCGCGACATGGCGGCGAGGCTGCTGCCGGTTTCGACCACTTGCTTTGCGACTTTCTTGAGGACGACGGCAAGCGGCTGCTCGGGTTTGGCTTCGGTGGTGGCGACGCGCAGACCTTCCCACAGGGCGTGGATATCGGTGGTTTTCGGGTCGGGCGAACACCAGCGGGTGCAGACTTCGATAAAGCCGCGTCCGTCGATGGTGCCATGGTGCATTTTGGCGTAGACGGCGACGCGACCATGCTCCAGGCCGTCGATGACATACAGCTCCCAGAGCGGGCGCGAGCGATCCAGGCGCTGGACGTGGATGCGACAAATTAGATCGAATAATTGACGATCCGTGCCGGGAGCGGGCAGCGTCAGGCGATGGCAATGGTCGTTCAGATCGACCTGCGTGGCGGCTTCGAGGCGCGCCATATGGCGCAGATTGGTCGGGGAGTAAATGTAGTTGAACGGCGTGCCGACCGGTTTCTTCTTCATGGTGGTCAGCAGAAACTCGGCGAATTCGGCGCCGTTGCTCATCTGCGCCGGGGGCTTGATGATGACCAGCGAGCCGATATTCGACATGCGTTCGGCTGTTTCCAGCGTGAAAAAGGCAGCGTCCAGCGCTGAAAGATGCTTAACGTAGGGCATACATTGACTCCGTTCGATTGAAATTCGAGTGAATAGATAGGGGCTAGTTGGGCTGAGGAATAGCCAAGGAATCCGCGCTTAATTCCATGGATCGAGTCTACCATGTCGCCTATTTCCGCGCGGTGCGTTTCGGTTTGGCGGCGGCGGGCGGGCGGATGACTTTT
The DNA here is from genome assembly GCA_035283885.1 of Rhodocyclaceae bacterium. Taxonomy (GTDB): domain Bacteria; phylum Pseudomonadota; class Gammaproteobacteria; order Burkholderiales; family Rhodocyclaceae; genus DATETD01. The sequence continues at coordinate 751 of DATETD010000260.1, read as the reverse complement.
ACGGTTTTGGCTTTGCGCGGCGGGATGTTGGACGGCATATTCGTAGCGCCGCTTTCGGCGCTCGGCGTATCGCCGCAAGCGGCGCTGAGTTCGTCGAAGGCCGCTCGCGTGTAGTCGGCCAGTAGCTGGATATCCGGGGTTTCCTTGGCAATGCCCATAAATGCGATTTGCAAGGAATCGTCGTAAGTCGCGGCGGTGATATTGAGCGATTGCCCCGGCGCCAATACCGCGAGCGGTAAGGCCATTTCGACTTCGGCGCCACCGAGGTAGCAGCGTTGCGGGTAGCCGAAGGGATTGGAGATCACCGTGTTGGCCAAGGTCGGCGGATGCTTGATGCCCAATAGCTCGGCCAGCGCCGGAATCGCGTGTATCGCGGCGGTGTGCATCGTCATCGCCGCGGCGGATTCGTGGCGGATTTGATCCTTGATTTCGCGGCTATGTTCGCAAATGTCTTCCAAGCGCCGCATCGGATTGGCCTTGGGTGCGCCGAGGGGAATTTGCAGCACGGCAATCCGGTTGCCGCCTTGTTCGCTGCCGCCTAGCGCCACCGGCATATCCGCTACCAGCGGCTGGAGCGGACGGATGCGTTGTTCGGGATGTCTTTCGTCGAGATAGCGCGTCATGGCCATATCGAGCAAGGTCAGCAATACGTCGTTGACGGTGGCGTCATGCTGCTTGCCGAAGGTTTTCATCGCTTGAATCGGCAGCTTGCAGTAGGCGAAGCTGCGTTTGATCGACGGCGGCGCATTAA
>DATETD010000259.1:0-11790 GCA_035283885.1 Rhodocyclaceae bacterium | reverse complement strand
GCCGCCGAACCCATGCGGAACGAATTTTCCGCAGATATCCGCGCATATATCCGCGCGGTGCGCGGCGTCCGGGTTCAGGCCGAAACTCAGTTGCCGACGCCCTTGGGCGAGTTGGCGCCACAGCGGCGCGTGCGCATCGTCGGCATTGACGACGGCAACGCCATCGTCGCTCAACCCTGCAAAAATCTCGCCCTTGGCCAAGGCGACCTCATGCAAAGAGCCTAATCCCGCCAAATGCGCGCGTTGCGCGTTGTTTACCAGCGCCACGGTCGGCGCGGTCAAACGACTCAAATAATCGATTTCGCCGCGATGGTTCATGCCCATCTCGATCACCGCGGCGCGATGCGAGGCGCGCAGCCGCAGCAACGTCAATGGCAAACCGATGTCGTTGTTGAAATTTCCCTGCGTTGCCAGCACGCTGTCGCCCTCCGCATCGAAATGCATACGAAAAATCGCCGCGCACATTTCCTTGACCGTGGTCTTGCCGTTGCTGCCGGTAACGCCGATCACCGGAATATCGAATAGCCCACGCCAATACGCCGCCAAGGCGCCCAAGGCCAAGCGGGTGTCGCCGACCGCAATCAACGGCAGTTCCGGATGCGCGCGCGCAAAATCGGCGCTCACGATCGCGCCCACCGCGCCGCGCGCCAGCACCTCGGCAACATACCGATGACCGTCGAAATGCTCGCCACGTAAGGCGACGAACAGTTCGCCCGCGACCAAGGTGCGCGAATCGGTGCTCACGCCGTCGAACTGCGCATCGACGCCTTGCCGCGCACCACCCAAGGCCTGCGCCGCTTGCTGCAATGTCATCATAATTAGCTTCCTTCGCGATGGGGTGTGCGATGGGATGCAGCCGCCGACCGTCCCGCCAACGCCGACTTTGCATGGTCGAGGTCGGAAAACGCCTGGCGCACACCGAGAATTTCCTGATAGGTCTCATGACCTTTGCCGGCCAGCAACACCACGTCCTCGGCCTGCGCGGCGGCTATCGCCTGTCGAATCGCTACCGCGCGATCAGGCTCAATGGCTACTTGAGCGGGCGGCAAGGCGATGCCTTGCATAATCGCCGCGATAATCGCGTGCGGCGCTTCGCTGCGCGGATTGTCGCTCGTGACTACCACCCGGTCGGCCCGCGCGGCGGCGACGGCGCCCATCTGCGGACGCTTGCCCGGATCGCGGTCGCCGCCGCAACCCATCAGACAGATCAAACGCCCGCCGCGCGCGTCGGCAGTCTCGCGCAACACCGTCAACGCCTTATCCAAAGCGTCGGGCGTATGCGCATAGTCGACCACCACCAACGGCTGCCCTTGGACGGCGATGCATTCCATGCGCCCCGGCGGCGGCGGCAAACCGCCTAAGGCCGCGACCACCGCCTCCAAGGACTCGCCGCGCGTCAGCAAAGCGCCGACCACCGCCAGCAAATTGGCGACGTTAAAACGACCCAGCACCGGAGCGACCACCGTAGCGCTCTGGCCGGTCGAACGTCGGCGCAGGATAAACTCGACGCCGGCGGGTTTCATGACAATATTCTCAGCCAGAACTAGCTCGTCGACGCGCGCCGCCCACGCGCCGCCGCCGTTCAGGCTATACCCTACGGTGCGTCCGCCGAAATCGTCCAATATGACTTCCGCAAACGGATCGTCGAGATTCAGCACCGCCGTCGGCAAGCCCGGCATGGCGAACAATTTCCGCTTGGCGTCGGCGTAGGCCGCCATCGAGCCATGATAATCGAGATGGTCGCGCGTCAGATTCGTCAGCACCGCGACATCGAACGCCGCGCCGTCGACGCGTCCTTGATCCAGACCGATCGACGACACTTCCATCGCGCAGGCCACAGCGCCCAGTTGCCGATAGCGCGCCAGACTAGCGTGCAGCGTCATCGCGTCCGGCGTGGTGTTGGGGCTAGGTTCCAGCGCATCGACAAAACCGTTGCCCAAGGTGCCGATGACCGTACTGCGTAGGCCCAATTGCCGTAAAACCTGGGCGATCCACTGCGTGATCGAGGTTTTACCGTTGGTGCCGGTCACTCCGACCAGCCACAGATGTTCCGACGGGCGTCCATAAACTCGGTGAGCGAGTTCGCCGACCCTGCGCTGCAAACCGGACACACGCAGCACCGCTGCATCGAGCGCCGTCTCGCCAGCGCCGACTTTTGCATCATGCTCGTCGGCTGCGCACAGCACGGCCGCCGCGCCTTGCGCCAAGGCGGCGGCAATGAATTTCCGACCATCGACGCGCGTTCCGGGCAAGGCGACGAACACGTCGCCCGCACGCACTAGGCGCGAATCCGCCACTAAACGGATCGACTCCGCCCCAACGCCCCGGTCGGCCAGCCATCGTATCGCGTCTTCGACAGGCGAGGTCACATTTCCTCCTTAACCGGCGGCTCGTTCTTCTCCCCCGGCAAGGGCGCCAGCGGCGCATCGGGCGCTACGCCTAAGGTGCGCAAGCTACCGCCCATCACCTTGGCAAACACCGGCGCGGCCACCTCGCCGCCATAGTGCTTACCGGCGGAAGGTTCGTCGATCATCACGGCGACGATCAAGCGCGGGTCGGAAACCGGCGCAAAGCCGACAAACGAGGAGACATATTTATTGGCGTAGGCGCCGCCTTCGAGCTTATGCGCCGTGCCGGTCTTGCCGGCAACGCGATAGCCCGGAATCTGCGCTTTGGGCGCCGTGCCGCCGGGTTGCACCGCCATTTCGAGCATGATGCGTACTTCGCGCGCGGTCTGCGCCGCGAACACCGGTTTGCCGTTCAAGGGCAAGCCATCGGATTTCAATAACTGCAACGACAGCAAATCGCCGTCGCGCGCAAACGCCTGATAGGCGCGCGCCAATTGAATCAAGGTGACGGAAATACCATGACCATACGACATCGTCGCTTGCTCGATCGGCTTCCACGACTTGGCCGGACGCAGCCGCCCGCCCGCCTCGCCCGGAAAACCGAGTTTCAGCGGCGTGCCGAAGCCGATGCTGTCGAACATCGACCACATTTCTTCGGCGGGCATCGACAAGGCCAATTTGGCCGCGCCGACATTCGACGATTTCTGGATCACCTGCGCCACCGTCAATACGCCATGCGGATGCGCGTCGGAAATCGTCGCCGACCCTATCGTCATATAGCCCGGTGCGGTCTGGATCGGCGTATTGAAACGCACCTTGCCTTTTTCCAGCGCCAGCGCCGCAGTAAATGGCTTCAGCGTCGACCCCGGCTCGAAGGTGTCGGTCAACGCCCGATTGCGCAACTGCGCGCCGATCAGCTTGGTGCGATTGTTCGGGTTGTAGGTCGGCAAATTGGCCAAGGCCAAAATCTCGCCGGTGCGCGCATCCAGCACGACGACGCCGCCGGCCTTGGCGCGATTCTCCTCGATCGCTTGCTTGAGAAAGCTATAGGCCAAATACTGCACCTTGGAATCGAGCGAAAGCGTAATATCCTTACCTTCCTGTGGGGGATTGACGCTCTCGACATCCTCGACCACATTGCCGCGCCGGTCCTTGATCACGCGCCGACTGCCCGGCTTGCCGGATAACTGACTATTGAAGGCCAGTTCGATGCCTTCCTGACCGTTGTCTTCGACCCCGGTGAATCCCAGCATATGCGCCATCACCTCGCCCGCCGGGTAATAGCGGCGGTATTCGTTTTTCTGATGAACTCCGGGCAATTTCATTTCGGTGACCCGATCCGCGAGCTCCGGCGGCAGTTGCCGTTTGAGATAGACGAAATCCTGCTCGGAGGCCAGTTTGCGATTGAGTTCGCGCAAATCCAGATCCAGCAACTGGGCCAAATCGCGCGCCTGCGCCGGCGTCAGACGCGCATCTTCGGGGATCGCCCAAATCGAGCGCACCGGCGTCGACACCGCCAACACCTCGTTATGCCGATCGGTAATCCGTCCGCGCGTCGCCGAAATATCGATCACACGCTCGAAGCGCGCGCGCCCCTTGTCGCCGAGAAATTCGTTGTTGATCCCCTGTAGATACAAGGCGCGCCCGATCAAGGTCGCGAACGAACACAGCAGCAAACCCAGCACCAAGCGTTGCCGCCATAGCGGCAAACGATCGAACAACAAGGGACTGCGCGAAAAGCGGATCGACTTCACGGACGCTTGACTTCATGCTCGCGCGCCATCGTCACCGCGACGATCTGCCCCGGCGCCGGCGGCAACATCCCCAGCTTCTCGCGCGCGACCTTCTCCACGCGCACATGGGCCGCCCAGGTGCTCTGCTCCAGTTGCAACTGCCCCCATTCGACCTCGAGCGCTCGCATACGCTTTTGCTCCAATTCCAGTTCGGAAAATAATTTGCGCGCGCGATGATTGGCGCCGATCGCCGACAAGGCGCACGCGACGACCACGAGCAACAAGATGAAATTGATGCGCGCCATCATCGGCCTACCGCCGCCAACTTCTGCGCCGTGCGCAACACGGCGCTACGCGAACGGGGATTCGCGGCGACTTCCGCCGCCGAAGGAAACAGCGCCTTACCCACTCTAGATAAAATGGGGATAGGCAGATCGACCGCACGCACCGGCACGCCTTTCGGCGGTTGCGGCGGCTGCGCCGCATCGCGAATGAAACGCTTGACGATACGGTCTTCGAGCGAATGAAAACTGATCACGACCAAGCGTCCTCCGGTCGCCAAACGCTCGATGCATTGCGGCAAAGCTAACGACAACTCCTCAAGCTCCCGATTGATGTGAATCCGTAAAGCCTGAAAGCTACGCGTCGCCGGGTGCTGCCCCGGCTCCCGCGTGCGGACGACTTTCGCCACGAGCGCGGCAAGTTGCCCTGTGCTTGATATACCGTGCTCGCCCCGAGCAGCAATAATCGCCTTTGCAATCGCATGAGCAAACCGTTCTTCGCCATATTCTTTTATTACTTTCTCAATTTCCGATTGTGTCGCACGCGCCAACCACTGTGCGACCGTTTCACCTTGTGTCGTATCCATACGCATATCCAGCGGCGCATCGAAACGAAAACTCATTCCGCGCTCGGGAGTATCCATCTGTGGCGACGACACTCCTATATCCAACAATACGCCATCGACCGAAGGCGTCTGCAACTCGTCCAACACCGCCGCCAAGCGGCTGAACGGCGCATGCACTATACGAAAACGCGGATCGGCGATAGACCGCCCCACCTCGACCGCCGCAGGATCGCGATCCAAAGCGATCAAACGTCCCTGCGCTCCCAACGCCGCCAAAATCGCCCGACTGTGACCGCCGCGACCGAAAGTCGCGTCGACATAGACCCCGTGCGGCTTTATGTCCAAGGCCGCCAACGACTCGTCCAGCAGTACACTCAAATGCGCGCCCGCCGCAACAAACTCAGCACTCATAGCACATAAGGCATAACACATCGAGCTTCATAACGCCAGATTTTCCATTCCCGGAGGCAGCAGCTTGTCGCCCAAGGCAAAAATCTCCTCTTGCTGCGCCTGCCAGCCTGCGTCCGACCAAATTTCGAAATGATTCCCCTGCCCCACCAACCAGATTTCTTTTTCCAGGCTCGCGAATTTGCGCAAGGTCGCGGACAACAACAAGCGCCCCGCCGCATCGAACTCCACATCTTCGGCAAAACCCACCAGCAAGCGCCGCACCATCGCCGACTCGCGCTGCAAACTCGGCGCCGCCAAAATCTGCGCGCGCATCGGCGCCCAATCCGGCTGCGGATACAGCAACAGACATTTATGGGGATGAGCGGTCACCACCAACGACTGCCCCCCGCTTGCCGCTGCGAGAGCATCGCGATGCTTGCTGGGGATCGTGACTCGCCCCTTCGCATCAAGATTGAGCGCCGCCGCTACCTGAAACATCCCCCCCCCTTTTTCGAGCAAATCGGACTAAAAACTCGTCGGTTTCGCAGCGATTCGCCCACCGTCCCCCACCAAGCCCCACTTTATTCCACTTTCGCACCCCGGTCAAGATTGGCGCCAAAAAAAAAGCGTCTCGCAAAAATTCGAAAATTGCTCATGTCAATGAACAAACCTAAAATTTTGTGATATAAATCAACGTAAGTAGGCTTCAAATGTAAAGTAACGCATCAAGAACATCCCGTATCCTGCTGCACTTGCCTATCGGGGTTTGCAGCTGTAATATAACGTGAGTAATAACGCATTCTTTGGGGTATTTTATGCATTTCACATTCAATCTCACCCAGATCGGCAACTCGGTTGGCATCATTTTGCCGAAAGAAGCCTTGGCGGCGCTTAAACTTAAAAAAGGCGACACGATTCACCTCTCGGAAACCCCCGACGGCTTCCAATTGACGCCCTATGATCCTGTATTAGCCGAGCAGTTGGAACTGGGTCGCGAGTTCATGCACGAGTACCGCGACGCCTTTCACGCCCTGGCTAAAGCTGGCGATGCGGTCTAGCGCCCAATGAACGCACTCGCCTATCGCTATCGTGTCGACCGCCCCAGCAAGCAGGCTCTGATGCTATTGCACGCCGAAAACCTCTCGGAGCATGGAGGAATTTTCGGCGTGCGCGCAGAGAGCTTGCTCGAAGCCGCCCTGGCGAAACCGTTCGCGCCTCCTGCAGAAGGCGCAAGCGACGAAAAACCCGATATCGCCGCTCTAGCTGCGGCTTACGGGCGAGGTCTGGCGCAAAACCAGCCCTTCGTCGGCGGCAACAGCCGCGCCGCGTTTCTCGCCGTCGGCCTGTTTCTGGCGCTGAACGGCTACCGCCTGGACGCCTCGCAACTCGACGCCATGCGCGCCATACGCGCGCTCACCCAAGGCGAAATGAGCGAAGCCGATTTCGCGTCGTGGTTGCGGACGAATATGGCGATACGCTAGCAGCGCCCCCGATCGCCAAGAACGTCGTGCGGGCTGCGCCGCCGGGTTACAATAAGTTCGATGAGTTTATTCACCCCCTGCGGCTCGCTCGCTCAACCTCAAAGGACGACCATGCTTAACAAGCTTTCCAGCTTTCCCGGTATCAAAGGCCCTATCGTCATCATCGTCATGGACGGTTACGGACTGCCGAAAACCGACGTCGGCAGCGCCATCGCCGCCGCGCGCAAACCGACGCTCGACGGCCTGTTCGCCAACTACTCGAATATCTCCTTGCGCGCACACGGCGTCGCCGTCGGCATGCCCTCCGACGAAGACATGGGCAATTCCGAAGTCGGCCATAACGCCATCGGCGCCGGCCAAGTGTATTCGCAAGGCGCTTCGCTCGTCGCCGACGCCATCGCCTCGGGCGCGATCTGGAACGGCCAAGCCTGGAAAGACGTCGTCGCGGCGACCAAGGGGCGCGGCACGATGCATTTTCTCGGCCTGTTCTCGGACGGCAATGTGCATAGCCATATCGACCACCTCAAAGCTATGGTCGAACGCGCCAAGGCCGAAGGCGTCAAGCGCGTGCGCATCCATGCGCTGCTCGACGGTCGCGACGTGCCCGAAACCAGCGCGCTTGACTACGTCGAGCCGTTCGAAGCCTTCCTTGCCGGCTTGAGCGACGCCGACTTCGACGCGCGCATCGCCTCGGGCGGCGGTCGCATGAACATCACCATGGATCGCTACGAAGCCAACTGGGCGATGGTCGAAAAAGGCTGGCATACCCATATCCTCGGCGCAGGCGAGCAGTTCGCCGGCGCCGCGGCGGCCGTGAAAGCCTTGCGCGAAAAACACCCCGGCACGATCGATCAGGATTTGCCGCCCTTCGTGATTGCCGAACAAGGCCGCCCGATAGGAACCGTCGAAGACGGCGACGCAATGGTGTTCTTCAACTTCCGCGGCGACCGCGCGATCGAAATCACGCGCGCCTTCGAAGACGAAAAGTTCGACAAATTCGACCGCGTGCGGCTGCCGAAAGTCGCCTACGCCGGCATGCTGCAATACGACGGCGACCTGAAACTGCCTAAGCGTTTCCTCGTCGATCCGCCCGCAATCCGCGACACCATGGGCGAATGGTTCGCTAAACTCGGCATCGCCCAATTCGCCTGCTCGGAAACGCAGAAATTCGGCCACGTCACCTACTTCTGGAACGGCAACCGCTCGGGCAAATTCGACGGCGAAACCTGGCAAGAAGTCCCCAGCGATATCGTGCCGTTCGAGCAACGCCCGTGGATGAAAGCCGCCGAAATCACCGATGCGATGATCGCCGCATTGCAATCCGGTAAATACCAAACGCTGCGCTGCAACTTCGCCAACGGCGACATGGTCGGCCACACCGGCAACTTCCGCGCGGCGACGATGTCGATCGAAGCCGTCGACCTCGCACTCGCGCTATTGCTGCCCGCGATCGACGCCGCCGGCGGCGTCGCCTTGATCACCGCCGACCACGGCAACGCCGACGAGATGTACGAACTCTACAAGAAGACCAAGCAACCGTCGAAGAATCCGGACGGCTCGTTCAAAGCGAAAACCGCCCATACGCTGAACCCGGTGCCGCTGATTCTCTACGACAACGTCTCGGGCGGACGCCTCGGCCTCAAGCCCCTGCCGACCGCCGGTCTATCCAATCTCGCAGCGACGACGGCGAATCTGCTGGGTTACGAAAAGCATGCGAAGTGGGATGAAAGCTTACTGGACGTGCGCGGGTAACACGAGGCGCCGGGTCGGAAAATGTTGCTGCGTAAATATTCCATTAGGTTTGACTGACGAAGAAAGCCCAACGCGGCCCGAGCGCTGATCCGTCTCGCCAGCGCCGACTTTACATTTTCCAACGCTCAAGGCAAAGCCACCGCCTCGATCAACTCCGCAGTCATCGTCTCCACATCGCAGCGCCGACTATCGTCGAGCGCGCGCAAGCGATGGGCGATCACGCCGGGCAGCACCGTTTGCACGTCTTCGGGCAACACATGGTCGCGACCGTCGAGCAAGGCCCAGGCGCGCGCCACGGCGAGCAGCGCCAAGCCGGCGCGCGGCGATAGGCCGGCCTGCCATTGCGCCGAGGCGCGCGTGTAGGCCAGCAAGGCTTGCACATAGTCGATCAAGGCCGGCGAGGCGAAGACTTGGCGCGCTTTTTGTTGCAGGGGGATCAACTGCGGCGGCGCGATGCGCGCTTGCAGTTCGTCGAGCATTCGACGGCGATCCGCGCCGGCCAATAGATCGCGTTCCGCCGCGGCGTCGGGGTAGCCGAGTTCTATCCTCAGCATAAAGCGGTCGAGCTGCGATTCGGGCAGCGGAAAGGTGCCGATTTGATGGGCGGGGTTTTGCGTGGCGATAACGAAGAACGGCTCGGGCAAGGCGCGGGTTTTGCCTTCGACTGTGACTTGGCGCTCTTCCATCGCTTCGAGCAAGGCGCTTTGCGCTTTCGGCGTGGCGCGGTTGATTTCGTCGGCCAGCACCACCTGAGTGAAGATCGGGCCGGGGTGGAAATGGAAGCCGCCGCTGTCGCGGTCGAAGATCGAGACGCCGAGGATATCGGCGGGCAGCATATCGCTGGTGAATTGTATGCGTTGGAAATTCAGTCCGAGCACGCGCGCCAATACATGCGCCAATGTGGTTTTGCCGACGCCGGGCAAATCTTCGATCAGCAGATGGCCGCGCGCCAACACGCAGGCGAGCGCTAAACGGATCGGGCGATCTTTGCCCAAAATAATTCGATTGATATCGGCGAGTATGGCGTCGAGTTCGGTAAGGCGCATAGGACTGGGAGCTGAAAAGTGTTCGCAAAATCGCTGGGCTTTGGTGGATAATGACGCCCTTCCGTCGATATTGCAAGTCGTTCGTTCGCCCCTCCCATTCAGTAAGGCTTTGTCATGACACATACCGCTTTCATCAGCCATCGCGATTGTCGGCTGCACGACATGGGTACGCATCACCCCGAATGTCCGGATCGGCTCGATGCGATCCAGGATCGCTTGATCGCCTCCGGTCTCGACCACCATTTACAGTTTCACGAAGCCCCCATGGCGGATTTGCCGCAACTCTATCGGGTGCATCCGCCGGAACATGTCGAATTCATTCGCAGCCATAGCCCGCTGCATGGCGTCATTCACCTCGATCCCGACACCGCGATGTCGCCCGGCTCCTGGAACGCGGCGCTGCGCGCCGCCGGCGCGGGTTGTCATGCGGTCGATCTGATTATGCGCGGCGAGGCCGAAACCGCGTTTTGTTCGGTGCGTCCGCCGGGCCATCACGCCGAGCGCGAACGGTCGATGGGCTTTTGCTTGTTCAACAATATCGCGGTTGCGGCCTGTCATGCGCTCGACGTTTGGGGCTTGTCGCGCGTGGCGATCGTCGATTTCGACGTGCATCACGGCAACGGCACCGAAGATATGTTTTCCGACGATGCGCGCGTGCTGATGGTGGGCTGTTTCCAACATCCGTTTTATCCCTATTCGGGCACGCAGTTTCCGTCGGCGAATATGTGTAATGCTCCCCTGCCCGCCGGTACGCACGGCGAGGAATTCCGCCATGTGGTGTATGACCTATGGTTGCCGCGCTTGCGCGAATTTCGTCCGGAAATGATCTTGATCTCCGCCGGCTTCGACGCCCATCGCGAGGACGATATGGCCTCGCTGGAGTTGGTCGAGGCCGATTATGCCTGGGTCACGGATCAGATCAAACAAGTCGCCGCCGAAACCGCCAAAGGGCGCATCGTTTCCATGCTCGAAGGCGGCTATTCCTTGTCGGCCTTGGCGCGTAGCGTCGCCACGCACATCAAGGTGCTGGCCGACATTTAGCAACAATTTGCCGCAATTCGACTTCGGAACCGTTCCTAGGGTCGGTTAAAATCCGACGCTTATATTTTGGGCCGCACGCGCGCACTCCCCCGCTTTAGGACAATCAATGACACATCGAAACGACTTCATTCTCCCCACGGGCTCGATTCCCGCATTGGTCACGCCGATGCAGGAAGATGGCTCGCTGGACTTGGACGCGCTGCGCCGCTTGATCGATTGGCATATCGCCGCGGGCAGCGACGCCTTGGTGATCGTCGGCACCACGGGCGAATCGCCCACGGTGAATTACGACGAGCATTGCCTGCTGATCGAAACCACGGTCAAGCACGTCGCCGGTCGTCGCCCGGTGATCGCGGGGACCGGCGCGAATTCGACCTCCGAAGCGATCGAACTGGCCCAATTTGCGCAACAAGCCGGCGCCGACGCGCATCTTTCGGTGGTGCCGTATTACAACAAGCCGACGCAGGAAGGCTTGTATCGTCATTTTGCGGCGATCGCTGGCGCGGTCGACTTGCCGATGATTCTGTATAACGTGCCGGGCCGCACCGTCGCCGATATGTCGAACGACACCGCCCTGCGCTTGGCGGCGCTGCCGCACGTCATCGGCATCAAGGACGCCACCGGCAATCTCGAACGCGGCATGGATTTGCTGCAACGCGCGCCGGCGAGCTTTGCGGTGTATAGCGGCGACGACGCCACCGCCGTGGCGCTGATGCTGATGGGCGGCAAAGGCTCGATCTCGGTCACGGCCAACGTCGCACCGCGACTGATGCACGAAATGTGCGCCGCCGCCTTGCGCGGCGATCTCGGCAGCGCGCGCGCGGCGCAGTTCAAGCTACTGGGATTGCATCGCAACTTATTCCTCGAAGCCAACCCGATCCCCGTCAAGTGGGCAGTGCAGCAATTGGGACTGATCGGCGGCGGCATGCGACTGCCGCTGACGCCGTTTTCGCCGGAACATCACGACCGTTTGCGCGCCGCAATGCGCGCCGCAGGACTTTCCGTTTAACCTGGACACCCCCATGAAGCTTATCTCTACATCCGCATCGTCGCGCTCGGCTTGCTTGCTCGCGGCTCTGCTGCTCGCAAGCTGCGGCGGACTGGAATCGAAAAAAATCGAATATAAATCGGCGGGCAAACTGCCGCCGCTCG
>DATETD010000258.1:0-12918 GCA_035283885.1 Rhodocyclaceae bacterium | reverse complement strand
TGGTGGAGGTGAGCGGGATCGAACCGCTGGCCTCGACGTTGCGAACGTCGCGCTCTCCCAACTGAGCTACACCCCCAATGGACGGAAATTATAGCAACGGCTATCGTTCTATGGAAGAACTCTTTCGCTGGGCGCGCTTTTCATCGAATAAGCTCTCACGGAAACCGGATACAATCCGGCGAGCGTCTTGCCGTTAAATGGGTTAAAGAAAGCACTTTCGTGAGCGACCCCGACAATCAACCTCCCAGGCTGGGCTTTTCCTCTATTGGCGGAAAGCTCACGGCGTTTATCTGCGTCATCATTGCGCTGGGCTTGGCGGCCATTGTCTATTTCTACGCCTTGCAGCAGGAGCGCAACATTCTGTTGCAAAACGAACGCAGCATTCATCAGGTGCTCAATAGCGTCAGCGAAGGTTTGCAAACCGTCATGATTACCGGCTCGGCCGACGTCGCCAAGCTGTTTGCCGAGAAGGTGCGCGGCATCAAAGACGTGGACGATTTCCGCGTCATCAGGACGAACGGTCTGGAGGCCTTCAAGGACAACGAGGTCATCGACTGGGTCAATAAATTTCGTGGCGACATCGACTTCGAACCGCGCGCGACCGAGGAGGTCAATCGGATTTTGGCGGCGGACGATCCGAATCTCGTGCAGGTGCTGCAAACGCAGAAATTTTCCTTTTTCTATAACAAACGGCATGGCGACGAGCATTTGACCTTTCTGTTGCCGATCAAAAACGTCAAGAAGTGCAACCGTTGCCACGGGAAGGAAAAGCAAGTGCTCGGCATTCTCGAGTTTACGGCGTCGCTGGAAAGCGTCAGACAAACGGTCAGGCAGACATGGCTGCATTCGGGAGTGATTCTGTTGGCGTCGTTGATTGCGATTCTGGTCGTGACGTCGATGGTGCTGCGACGCTACATTATTCATCCGATCGAACGTGTGGCGTTTGCGATGGAGCATGTATCCAAAGGCGACTTGTCGCAGCGGGTTCCGGTCTTCGGTAACGACGAGCTGTCCCATATGGCGCGCAGCTTCAATCGACTCACCGAAGAATTGAGGGCCAGCTACGAGGGTTTTAATGCCGAGCATAACAAGCTCGAAACCATTATCATGGGCACCGACGAAGGCATTGTCGTGGCCGACGGCACGGGAAAGGTGGTGCTGGTCAATCCGTCCGCCGAACGCTTGTTGGGTAAAAGCGCCGATAAAATCATGCAGTCCGATTTTACGCATCTGGTCGACGACCCCGAACGGATGCTGCGTCTGATGGTTAGAGTGGCGACCGGCCATTTCGAACCCGAGGTGTTGTTGTATCGTCATCATTTTTTGGCGATCTACGCTTCGACGTTTCTCGACGAGAACGGCACCGAACAGGGGCATGCTGCGGTTATACGCGATATGACCAAGGAAAAGAAGCTCGAAAAGACCTTGCGCGAGTTGTCGAACACCGATGCGCTGACGGGGCTTGCCAATCGCCGGGCGCTCGACGACACGCTCAAGGCGGAGTTTGCGATGTCGGTCGAGCATGGGCGCGATCTATCGGTGCTGATGTTCGATGTCGATCATTTCAAGAAATTCAACGACAACTATGGACACGATCAGGGGGATCGTGTGCTTAAGGTCTTCGCCATCACGACGCGCAGTTGCGCGCGCGACGTCCTCGACACCGTCTGTCGCTATGGCGGCGAGGAGTTCATGGTGATTGCGCGCGAAACTTCGCAAGAAGGGGGGCTGGTGCTGGCCGAACGTATTCGCGTCGCCATCGAAACTATGGAGGTCGATGGACTGCGGGTGACGACCAGCATCGGCGTCGCCGGCTTGAAGGAAACGCGCGCCGGCGCGCCCGGCGAGTTGATCGAGTTTGCCGATGCGGCGCTTTACCACGCCAAGCGCCATGGGCGCAACTGCGTCATGCCTGCCGCCGCCGGAAAGATTTCATGATCAAATTCAAACGCATCGGCCATCGTCTGCTTGCCTACGTCGCTAGCGTCATCATCGTCGGTATTATCGCCTTGACGCTGACCTATGCGTTGCGTCAGCGCGATGTCATGCAGCATGAAGTCGAATCCTCGTTGACGAAAGTCACCGAAAGCGTCGCCGAAGGGCTGGCGGCGTTGATGGCGACGCGACATGCAGGCGAAGTGCCCGAGTTTGCTGCGCGACTGAAGAAAATCCCCAACGTGATCGATTATCGGATTTTGCGATTGGACGGCACGGAGGCGTTTATCGATAACTCCTCGGTCGAGCGGGTGGATGAAAAGCTCGGCGAATTCGAGTTTCAGGGGCGCAAGAACGACCCGGCACAGCAGCAGGTGTTGGCCGCCACCGATCCCAGTTTGCTTAAAGTCAAACAGACGCAAGCCCTCGTTTTCGTTTATCGCACGCTTCCGGGCGGCGAACGGCAGGTCACGGCATTGAATCCGATCCGCTCTGCGGCGGCGTGCCATCAGTGTCACGACGCCAACGAAAGCTTGCGCGGCGTGATCATGCTCACGACTTCGCTCAAAGATATCGACCGCGATGCGGCGCAAACCTGGACGCGCTCGATCTTTATCATCGTTGCCGCGCTGGCGAGCATCGTCGGGCTGATCTACTGGGTGGCGCAACAGACGGTGGTGTCGCAAATCGTCGATTTTTCTCAGGCGATGAAAACCGCCGCGGCGGGCGATATGAGCGTTCGGCTGCCGGCCACGCGCACCGACGAATTGGGGCATATGGCGCGCTCGTTCAATCAGATGAATAAGAATCTGCTGAAAATTTACGATGACTTGGAACGGGAGCGCAATAAACTGAATACCGTGATTCAGGGCGCCAATTCGGGGATCGTCGTGACGAACGCCGATCAGTACGTCGTCTTGGTCAATAAGGCCGCCGAGCAGATTCTAGGCAAGAAAAAGAAAGCCATTATCAATGCCGGTTTCCTCAAGTTGTTCGACGATCCGGCGTGGATGGAGAGCCATCTGGCGCAGTCGGTCGACGATAGCGTCACGGTGGTGCGCGATTGGCGCAATAAAGTGTTGTCGGTGCAGATATCGACGCTGTGCGACGAAAGCGGCGTCTCGATCGGCTCGGCGGCATTGATTCGCGATATTACGGAAG
The DNA here is from genome assembly GCA_035283885.1 of Rhodocyclaceae bacterium. GTDB lineage: Bacteria > Pseudomonadota > Gammaproteobacteria > Burkholderiales > Rhodocyclaceae > DATETD01. The sequence continues at coordinate 9,822 of DATETD010000258.1, read as the reverse complement.
AGAAACGGCTGGAGAATCGGCTCAAGCTGGAATCGGTGACCGACGCGTTGACGGGCTTGCATAATCGGCGCCATTTCGACGAGATTCTGACCACTGAATTCCTGCGTTGGCGGCGTTACAAACAGCCGGTTTCCGTGGCGATGTTGGATATCGATCACTTCAAGAAATTCAACGATACCCATGGTCACGATTGCGGCGATAGGGTGTTGGCGAGCCTGGGCGAATTGTTGAATGCCTGCAAACAGTCGCCTATCCTGATTCCCTGTCGTTACGGCGGCGAAGAGATGGTGGTGATTATGCCGGGCATTGCCGAAGATCAAGCGCTGTCGATTGCCGATTCGATCCGTCGCAAAGTGGAGCAATTGGTCATCGACGGTCTCACGGTCACCGTCAGCATTGGGGTGGCCGGTTGCCCAGGGCATCCGGTCGATAGCGCCGAAGCCTTATTGAAACTCGCCGACGATGCGTTGTACCGCGCCAAGGAAAACGGTCGCAATCGGGTGCAGGGGGCGCAACGGAGTTAGGCGGTACTCATCCGTCCCGCCAGCGCCGACTTTTACGCGATCCCTGCGGCGTTAGTGCGCCACCCCTTCGGCGCTAGTGTGCAACCCCTTCGGCGTTTAGCGCCTGCCATGCCGCAGCCAGCGGATCGGCGGCAAAGGGGTCGATAATATGCATATCATCGATAGTTTCGCGCATCGAGCGCAGCCATGTCAGTTGGCGTTTGGCGAGTTGGCGCGTGGCGAACAGACCGCGATCGAACAGCTCGTGCGGCGGCAAGCGGCCTTCGAGCATCTCCCAGGTCTGGCGGTAGCCGACGCAGCGCATCGACGGCAATTCGGCATGCAGTGCGTATTTTCGCCGCAAGTCGACGACTTCGTCCACCAGGCCTGCCGTGAGCATATCGCCGAAGCGTTGGGCAATGCGACGGTGCAGCGCCTGACGATCCGCCGGGATCAGGGCCAGCGTAACCAAACGGTAGGGCAGCTCTGCGGCGGACTGTTCGGCATAAAAACTATCGAGCGTGCGGCCGCTCGAACGGACGATTTCGAGTGCGCGTTGAATGCGTTGGGAATCGTTGGCTTGCAGGCGCGCGGCGGTGCGCGGATCGAGGCGGGCGAGTTCGGCGTGCAAGGCGGGCCAGCCGTGCGCGGCGGCTTCGGCGTCGATGTGCGCACGTAACGCCGCATCCGCCGCCGGCAAATCGGCCAAGCCTTCGCGTAAGGCTTTGACATACAACATCGTGCCGCCGACCAAGAGCGGAATGCGACCGGCGGCGACGCTCGCCGCCATTTCGCGCAAGGCGTCGGCGCGAAACTGCGCGGCGGAATAGCTGTGCTCCGGCGAAATCAGATCGATCAGGCGGTGGGGATAGCGTTGCAGCGTTGCGGCGTCGGGCTTGGCGGCGCCGATATTCATGTCGCGGAACACCAGCGCGGAATCGACGCTGATCAGATCGCACGGCAAGCGGTCGGCTAATGCGCAAGCGAGCGGGGTTTTGCCGGCGGCGGTCGGGCCGATCAGCACGATGGCGGCGGGCTTCATTTCCATGCGATCGGTTGGCCGATCAGATCGGCCACCATCAGCGGTTTGTCGCGTTGCGCCCAGGGGCGCGCCAGATCGATCGTCACCTGGGCCTTGTCGCGGTCCACATGCATGAATTCGGCGAGCAGCGATACCGTGTCGATATTCAGCAGATGGCAGAGCTTGTCGAGCGAGATGAAATCGATATCGGAGATGCCGTGTTCGAAACGTCCCAGGCGGTCGGCCGCGATGCCGCAACGCTCGGCGAGCTGGCGGCGATCCAGCTCCAGACCGCGGCGTCTGGCGCGGATACGCTGGCCTAGCGCAACTAGATTTTCCGGTTTGGCCGCTTGTTCTTGCTGTTTTCTCAGTTCGGCGAGAGTGAATACGCCCGTGGCGAAAGATTGGTAGCTCACGGCAGGAATCCTCCAATGGCGACAGGAAACGAGTCGCAGATTATGACACGATTGCAAGGCGGAGACTTTATTTCGCTGCTTGGCCGATCGAGACGGTGCTGCATCTATAATCCGCGCTGTTTATTCTTCCCGGCGAGCCGTTTTTTTTGCCTATGTCTTTACCGAAAACCAAGGATGACCGACGATCTATTCGTCATCCTCTGAAATGGAAAGTGGCCGTGGTCTTCGACAAGGCAGACAATCGTCCGACGTTTCATGGGGTGACTCACGATATTTCGGTGGATGGTGCGTCGATTTTGACGGATTTGAATATCTATGCCAAGCAGACTCTCACCATGCTGTTGGCGATTCCACCGCTGCACACCGGGCAACGTAAAACCATTGTCGAAATTCGGGCGAGAATGATGTACACCGTATTGTCGTCGGAATTCGACTGCTTTCGGATCGGCTTTCATTTCGAGAGTTTCAAAGGCGATGGCCGCAGTACGTTGGAAAAAGCTATGAGCATACGTGCGGTCATGCGCGGTATTAAAGCCGAGTGACGCGCGACGCGATCCGCCGCGCCAGCGCCGACTTTTGCCGGCGCCGACTTTTATAAGGCGACGAGGCGCAAATTTTCCACCGGCCCCGGACGGCTGTAGAGATATCCCTGGAAGCTGTGGCAACCGTGGGCGACGAGAAAATCGCGCTGCGCCTCGGTTTCGACGCCTTCCGCGATCACGCTCAAGCCCAGGCTGTGCGCCAGCGAAACGATCGTGCGGGCGATCGCGGCGTCGTTGGGATCGGTCATGACGTCGCGCACGAAAGATCGGTCGATCTTCAACTGATCCAGCGGTAGGCGCTTGAGGTAAGACAACGACGAGTAGCCGGTGCCGAAGTCGTCGAGCGAGAAGCCGACTCCCTCGGCTTTCAAGCGCGTCATTTTGGCGATGGTGTCTTCGATGCTATCCAGCAACAGGCTCTCGGTCAACTCCAGCTTGAGGCGTTGCGGGTTGGCGCCGGTTTCTTCGAGTGCGGCCAGTACTTTCTCGACGAAATCCGTTTGACGGAACTGGCGCGAACTGACATTCACCGCCAGCGTCAGATGGGCCATTTCGGGATCGCTTTCCCAGGCCATGAGTTGCCGACAGGCGGTGAGCAACACCCATTGCCCCAACGGTAGGATCAGTCCGGTTTCCTCCGCCAAGGGGATGAATTCGCCCGGCGAGACAAAGCCGCGTTGGGGATGCCGCCAACGCAGCAGCACTTCGGCGCCGATCATGCGATTGGACTCCACTTGCGCCTGGTAATGCAGCAGGAATTGTCGGAGGCGCAGTCCGTCGCGCAAGTCGTTTTCCATGGCGGCGCGCGCCGAAACCACCGCCTGCATCTCGGGATCGAAGAAGCGCAAGGTATTTTTTCCAGCCGATTTCGCTTGATACATCGCCAGATCGGAGCGTTTGAGCAGCTCATCCACCGTTTCGCGATGATCGCAGAACAACGTCACGCCGATGCTGGGCGTGCTGTGATAGTTCGCGCCCTTCAGGTTGTAAGGCCGGTTGAGCGTATCGAGGATTTTCTCGCCGACGACTTCGGCATGCGTCGCCGCCTCCTGCGGCGAGACACCCACATCTTCGAGCATAACGATGAATTCATCGCCGCCGAGTCGCGCCAAGGTGTCGCCTTCGCGGACGCAACTGACCAGACGCTGCGCCACCTGTTGCAGCAACAAATCGCCTCTGTCATGGCCCAGTGTATCGTTCAGCGTCTTGAAGTTGTCGAGGTCGATAAAAAACAAGGCGCTGTAGTGCCGGGTGCGATGGCTGGTGGCCAGCGCCTGTTGCAGGCGATCGAGCAGCAGGCGGCGATTCGGTAATTGGGTCAGCGGGTCGTAAAAAGCCAAATATTTGATCTGCTCTTCGGCCTGCTTGCGTTGCGTGATGTCGGTTTGCGTGCCGACATAGTGAGTGACTTTGCCATCGGCATTTTTAACGGCGCTGATCGTTAGCCATTCGGGATAAATTTCGCCGTTTTTGCGTCGATCCCAGATTTCGCCTTGCCATACGCCGTTACGGTGCAGAGCTTCCCACATTTCGGCATAAAAAGCCGTATCGTGGCGATTGGATTTAAGCAGACGCGGCGTTTTGCCGAGCACTTCCGCTTCGGTATAGCCCGTGATGGCGGTAAAAGCTTGGTTGATGCGCAGAATTATGCTGTTCGCGTCGGTAACGACAATCGCTTCCTGCGATTCGAACGCGGTCGCGGCGATGCGCAACGAATCTTCGGCGCGTTTGCGCTCGGTCAGGTCGATAAAGGTGGCCAGCACGGACTTTTCCAGCAAGATGCCGGTCACCTCCATGATGCGGACGATGCCGTCTTTGCAGACCACATGATGTTCCTGCGGCGCGATATCGGTGTTGTGCAGGCTCGCCTGCCGCACCGCTGCTATCCAGTCGTCGGCCAGTCGGTGGCGATAATCCGCATCGGGATACGCCAGACGCCACATCGCCGAAGTTGTCGCCGTTTCGCTTTCGTCGTAACCGGTCAGTTGGACGAAGCGCGCGTTGCGGAACACGATTTCGCCGCCGTCGTCGACGATGCAGACGCCGATCGGCAGGCGGCGCAAGATATCTTGCAGGCGCGACTCGCTTGCCTGTGAGGCGATTTCCATTTCCTTGCGTTGGGTGATGTCGGTATTGACGCCGACCAGCCGTAAGGGTTTGCCGTCGGGCGAGACGCTGAGCAGCAGGCCGCGCCCCAAAATCCAGCGCCAATGCCCAGCCTTGTCGATCATGCGGAATTCGACGCTCACCGTATCGCCGGGACGATGCAGCTGCGAGGACATCGTTTCCATCACACGGGGGTAGTCGTCGCCATGCACCCGACGGCGCCATTCGTCCGGATGATTGGCGATCTCTTCGTCGGCATAGCCGAGCATCTCTTTCCAACGCCGCGACAAGTAGGCTTCGTCGCTCTGCAGATTCCAATCCCATACGCCGTCGCCTGCGCCTTCGAGCGCGAATTGCCAGCGATCTTCGCTTTCTTGTAGCGCTTGACCGGTTATTTCGACTCGCTGCAATGCATGCGCGCGTCCGCGGGCCAGCAGGGTGACCAAGCTCGCCAGCAGCAGCGAGATCAGGCTGCCGGCAATTTCGATCGATACCGGCAGGCGTCGCTCGGAATCGGAGAGAAAGTCGGTCGTAGGCTGGAAGAGCAACTGCCAATTGCGTCCGTATACGCCGAGATCGCGCCGATATGACGCCCCATCGATCGCGGCCTCGGTCGATACGAACAGCGGACGCGCGTCGCTTGCGGCGGCGAAGGGCAGGGACGATCCCATGTCCGTCATATTCAGCATCAGTCCCTGCATGCGGCCTTCTTTTTTCAGTTGATTGACCAAATCATAGACGCGCAAAGTGACGGCGACTGCGCCGAGGAAGCGGGTCGTCTGTGCGGCGTTGCTCGGTGCGGCGGCGGTGGCGCGAAATACCGGCACGCGGATCACGAAGCCTTCGCGATGGATTTTCTCTTGCAACAGATTGAACGGAGCGCTGGCGACCGGTTGCCCGCTTTGGCGCGAGTAGATCATCGAAGCCAGATTGGCCGGTTGGGCGCTGATATCCAGCCCGTGGATGCCGGGGTTGCCGGCAAGCGGCCACAGGTAGTCGGCGACGAAATAGGATTCGCGCTCGCCTGCCGGGTGAATGGCGAAATTCGGATAGCCTTCGGGCTGAATGGAGGTGTCGGCGCGGACGCGCGCTTCGAACTGCGCACGTTCTGCGGCGGCGACATAGCGGGTGAAGGCGACGTTTTTGATGCCGGGATGGCGCTGCTCGATCTCGAGGTGGGCGACGGCCCGATCGAACGAACGCCGACTCAATTCCGGATCGACGATCAACAGGCCGCGCAGCCCGAAGGCGATTTCGGCATAGGCGTCGATGCGACGCGCCAGCGCTTCGGTAAAACCGTTCGCGGCCTGAGCCAGGCGCGCTTGCTCCACCTTGGTCAGCGACTCCGTTTGACGGTCGGCCAATAAAATGCTGCCTGCAATGCCGATCGCCGCGATCGCCGCCCCGAGCAGCCAGGGGCGCAGTCGATATTTCAGCTCGCCCTGCGTCATTCTTGAGTGCTTGTCGTCTACGAAAAAACGTATTTTCGCCCGAGATGCGCCATTTTGCGCGTTTGCTTGCGAAATATTCGGCGATGCGGCATCGCCGAATATTTCGGCGCCGCAAGAGTCGTTCCGTCGCCATGCGCTTGCAGTATGATGGCCGTCGATATCACACTACCGCTGGAGCGTATTTTATGGAACTTGCGCGCATCCGCTTTGCTCTGCGTCGCTGCATGGGGCCGATTTTGGCGTTTGCGCTGGCGTTGACGGCTTGTTGCGCGCTGGCGCGGGAAACTATCCGGGTCGGCGTGGCGCGTAGCGAGGGCGACCTTTTGGTTCGTATTGCCGCGCGTCGCCGCTAAGTGAGTCATAATCGGTTCGGCGTTGCCGACGCAACATCCGTCCCGCCAGCGCCGACTTTTCGCGATCTTAAGGAAAAACCATGGAGCATAACGAAGCGGTGGATATCTTGCTGGTGGAAGACAATCCGACCGACGCGGAATTGACCTTGCGCGCCTTGCGTAAGCATCGACTCGCCAATCCCATCGAATGGGTTAAAGACGGCGAGGCGGCGCTGGATTTTTTGTTTGCACGCGGTGCTTATGCGAATCGATGGAGTGCGATCTTGCCGCGTTTGGTGTTGCTCGACCTGCGCCTGCCCAAGGTCGACGGCATCGAAGTGTTGCGGCAGTTGCGCGCCGACGAACGGATGCGCACCATGCCGGTGGTGGTGATGACTTCTTCGAAGGAGGAGCGCGATATCGTCAGCAGCTATAACTTCGGCGCCAACAGCTTCGTCGCCAAGCCGGTGGCCTTCGACGAATTCAACACCACCGTGAGCGAACTGGGTCTGTATTGGATGTTGATCAACCGTTTGCCGCCGACCAACGGGGCGTAAGTTCGTCAGGGCGAAACCGATGAGCGCCTTGCATGTGCTTTTGCTCGAAGACAGCGCGACGGATGCCGAGTTGGCTTTGCGCGTCTTGCGCAAGGCCGGACTGGAATTCGACGCGCTGAAAAGCCATCGTCCCGATATCGTGTTGGCGGACTTCAATCTACCGGGTTTCGATGGCATGCAGGCGCTGGCGTTGGTGCGCGAACAGGCGCCGCATGAATGTGTCGGCGCACATCCGTCGCGCCGGCGCCGACTTTTCGCTCGGCTACGGATGCCCGGAAACGCATGATTCGTAGCGATAGCCCCATCGACGAGCCGGATTCCTCTCGGCCTGTGTCTTACCGCAAAGCAGGTGGCGCGCGATTTCGCTGGGCGCGCACCTGGCTGCTGCTGTTGCCGGCATGCCTGTTGCCCCCTTTGTCGAGCGGCTTGGGGTATTGGCTGCAAGCGCCGGGGGTAGAGCATGAAGCCTATGCGAATCTGGAAACCATTGCGCGTCTCAAGGCGGAGCAGATCGAGCACTGGCTCGCGGAGCGCGAGGGCGACGGCGCGATGCTCGCCGCCAGCCAAGGATTTATCGAGCATGTCGAGGCGATGCGGCGCACGCAGGACAAACGCCATGAGAACGACGTGCGCAATCAATTGGAGGCGGTGCTGCATACGCATGGCTATTCCGCATTGCTGCTACTCGACGCGCAAGGACGTTCGATGCTGTCCTTAGGCGAGGCGCTGTCTCAACCGCCGGAGACATTGGCGATGATGCCGACTGCGTTGGCCGGCGGCAAGGTGCAGCGCGGACAGATCGTGCGCGATCTTAAAGGAGCGCTGCATCTGGATTTTGTCGTGCCGCTACGCCTGAACGAGGGCGGCGCGATGCGCAATGTGGCGGTAGCAATTTTGCATGTCGATCCGCAGCAGTTTTTGTTGCCATCGATGCAAGCCTGGCCGACGACCAGTCCCAGCGCCGAATCCCTGTTGCTATGGCGGCGCGGCGATACGGCGGTGTATCTGAACGAGCCGCGTTTCGGTGCGCGCGAGGGATTCGGATTGCGCGCCGCCGCCGACGGTCTGGCGCAATCGGCGGCGACGGCAGCGCACTCCTCGGGCTATACGCAGGGACGGGATTATCGCCATGTCGAAGTTTTGGCCGCATGGCGGACGGTGCGCGACACCGACTGGCGGGTCATCGCCAAACAGGATCAGGACGAGATTTTTGCGCCATTGCGTCGCCAAACGCTCTGGATCGGTCTGGCGCTATCGACGCTGACCCTGGTCGTCGCCGCGATGTTGCGCGCGTTATGGATGCAGCAACGGCGCGCGTTGCGCTTGCAGCATCTGACCAAGACCGGCGCCGTGGTCGCCGCCAGCGAGGCGCGTTTTCGCGCACTGTTCGAACAGGCTGCCGTCGGGGTGGCGCAAATCCATATGCCCAGCGAGCGATTTATCCGGGTCAATCGGCGCTTTGCCGAGATTTTCGGCTATACCCCGATCGAACTGATGTCGTTGAGTATGCAGGTATTGATTCATCCGGCGCATTGGGCGGACGAGCGCATGCATATGGAACGGTTGATGCGTCATGAGTTGCGCGAATTTACGCTCGAAACCCGCTATATTCATCGTCAAGGGCATAGCGTCTGGCTGCAATCGACCGTCTCCCTGTTGAGCGGAGACGGGATGGGGGGCGATGCGGGCGGGTATATGGTGGTGGCGCAAGACATCAGCCAGCGCAAGGAGCAGGAAGACACGATACGCCGTCTTTTATCCGAAAATCAATCGATTTTTCATAATGTGTTGGTGGGGATCGTCCATGTGCGGCAGCGGCATATCGTGTCGTGCAATCGACGCATCGAGGAAATTTTCGGCTACGAGGCGGGCGAAACGATAGGGCAATCCATCGAGATTTTCTTCGAATCGCCGATGGCGTATGTGACGATCGCCCGCTGCGCCCACGATGCCTTGGTCAGCCGCGGAAGCTTCAGCGAAGAGGTGACTTTCCGCAAAAAGGACGGAGTGCTTTTCTGGGGAGCGCTGACCGGATGCGCGATCGATGCGATTCAGCCGCGCGAAGACAGCGTCTGGGTGCTGGCCGATATCAGCGAACGCAAACGGGCGCAGGATGCCTTGCGCGTCAGTCACGATGCCTACCAAAGCATCCTCGCCACCACGCCGGACGGCTTTATTCTGGCGGATCGCGAGGGCTACGTGCTGGATGCGAACGCCAGCTATCTGCATAGTTCCGGTTATGCGCGCGAAGAATTGCTGGGCTTGCGCATCGTCGATCTGGAGGTTGCGGAGAGTGCCGACGAGGTGGCGCGGCGCATGCGCCGCATTATCGACGTCGGCGGCGATCGGTTCGAAACCATCCACCAACGCAAAGACGGCAGCCCGTGGCATGTCGAAGTCAGCGTATCGTATAGCGATACCAACGAAGGGCAGTTTTTTTCGTTTCTGCGCGACATCACCGCGCGCCGCGAGAGCGAGCGGCAACTCAAGGACTATCGCGTCCATCTGGAAGAATTGGTGCATCGGCGCACCGTCGATCTGGAGCAGGCGCTGGCCGCCGCCAAACAGGCGGATCGAGCGAAAGATATGTTCCTGGCGAATGTCAGCCATGAACTGCGCACCCCGTTGAATGCGGTGCTCGGCCTTTCGGCCTTGGCGCAGAATATGAGTCGCGATCCCAAGCAGAAAGACTATCTGGGTAAGGTGAACGACGCCGGCAATACCTTGGCGCGCTTGATCGACGATTTGCTCGATTTATCGAAAATGGTCGCCGGACGCATGCAGTTCGAGCGCGTACCGGTCCGGCTGCGCGACATGGTGCGGCGCTGCCATTCCTTGCTGGCGTACAAGGCGAGCGAAAAAGGAATCGAATTTCGCACGCGGGTCGACGCGGA
>DATETD010000257.1:0-3735 GCA_035283885.1 Rhodocyclaceae bacterium | reverse complement strand
TGTTCTTGCGCCCAAATCGGCAATTTCATTTCTTCGGCATTTTGCGACAGCGAAGACAAGATCAATTTCGTTCCCGCCACGCCGTCGATCAAGGCGTGATGGATTTTGACGTAGAGCGCGAAACGACCGTCGGCCAGCCCCTCGATTACATACATTTCCCATAAGGGGCCGCTGCGGTCGAGCAAGGCACCGTGCAATTGCGACACCTGCGCCAGCAGTTCGCGCACCCGCCCCGGCCAAGGCAAGGCGAGATGGAAGAAATGATTGTCGAGATCGAATTCCGTATCGACCTCCCAATGCCAGACGCCGTGCTGCGACACCGGCTTCAAATTGAACGGCTCGACGGCGTGTAAATGCTTGCGCCAGCTATCGACGAGATTCTTGACGAAATCCTTCCCGGCGCCGATGGGCGGCGCGTAAATATGCAGTCCGGCAACGTGCATGGGCTGACGGCGCTGCTCTATCATGAGAAATAGCGCGTCGGTAGGGCTGAGGGATTTCATCGGGCGTATCCTTTACTGGGAAATGGGCGACAAAACGTCGCGACGGCGCATCGCTTGCATCGGTAGTGGCGCTCGATTGTACTGTCTCAAGCGCCGCCGCTCTCGTTCTGGATACGCACATGTTCGGCGTAAAGAGTAACCGGTTTTGACGGCGCTGCGAAAAAAAACTTGCGGGGGATGGGGTGCGATCCAGCAAAAGTCGGCGTTGGCGGGACGGAGGGGTGATCGGCAATGGCAGGATATCTGTTTTACATGGATCGGGCTGGCGAAGAAATCCCGACAGGATCTATGCGCGATTGGAAATGACAATTCCCATCCTGAAAGTCAAGGGCGGTAATCTGTCGATCCAGAGCGACCGATCGTCGCCGCTTCTCACGATGCATTAGGGGCGTGTTTCGCCTGAATCTGCGGACACGCCCCGTTCCCCGCCCGCGCATGGGGTGGGTTTGTTACGATCGACGAATTGGATGCGTAATATTATGAGCTATAGCCATTATGAGCTATAGCCGGCTTCGCTCGGTCGCATCCTATTTACATAGGCTTGATCGTCGATGCTTGCTTGCCCTTCGGCCCCATCTTGACCTCGAAGCTGACTTTCTGGCCTTCCGGGAGCGATTTGAAGCCGCTGCCCTGTATTTCGGAGAAATGTGCGAATAGATCGTCGCTTCCATCGTCGGGGGTGATGAAACCAAATCCCTTTGCATCATTGAACCACTTCACAGTACCTGTTGCCATGTAACTTCCTTGAAATAATTGAAAAGAGGGCCGATGCCCGCAAGCACAAACGAACTCAAGAAAGTCAATTGACCGCAAAGAATCGGCGCCGGAACGGCGATCGATTGCGGAACAGCCGTACGCAACTTAAATCGAATGTCGAACAACGATACCGGGATAGCGAACGAATAGCAAGCGCAATCGTTCGTGCGCATCCAAAGTCGACTAAAAAGTCGGCGCTGGCGGGACGGATGCGCCGATTATGCCGCGCGGGGCTTGCGGTCGATCAGTCGATACACGGTCATATTTCCTTTGCCTTTGAGGTAGAGGGTCTGCGGTTCGTGAAAATCGAACTGGTTGGCGAGCCGACGGTAGGTGACGGTGTCGCATTGGATCATGCCCGGCACGCCTTCGGAGGTGATGCGGCTAGCGATATTGACGGTGTCGCCCCAGAGGTCGTAGATGAACTTCTTCTTACCGACCACGCCGGCGATGATCGGGCCGGTGCCGATGCCGATGCGGACTTCGAGGTGGGTGGCATTGACTTCGAAATCGGTGTTGAGCAGGTTGCGCATGGCGATCGCCATATCGGCGATCGACGCCGAATAGTTGGCGTTGCCGTCGTCCAGGCCGCCCGCGACCATATAGGCGTCGCCTATGGTCTTGATCTTGTCCAGATCGAATTTTTCGGCGAGTTCGTCGAAGGCCGAAAAGATGCGATTGAGCATAGTGAATACCTGCGAAGGCGACATATTGGCCGCCGCTTGCGTAAAGTTGACGATATCGGCGAACATGACGGTTACGTCGGCGAAGCCGTCGGCGATGGTTTGGTTGGGGTTTTTCAGCCGCTCGGCCACCGGCGCCGGCAGGATATTGAGCAGAAGGCGTTCGGAGCGATCTTGTTCGAGTTGCAACAGGGTGTGCGCTTCTTCGAGCTTGCGCTGCGTCTTGCGCTTTTCGGCAATCGACAGCCGCAGCAGGGCGTAGAGGATACTGGCGACGACGATGAAGTTGAGGCTGAAAAACACCAGGCTGGTGCGTATCGGCACTACGCTGCGGGCGGCGATCAGCGGATCGGACAGGTAATAATCCATCAGGCCCGATAGGGCGGTGAGCACCACCCAGGCGATAAACCAGCCGACGGATTCGGCGGCGCCGATGCATAGGATCGCGCCGATCGGCGCCAGCAGCCCCCAGAGCACGATGCCGCTGGAGCTGACGATATTGCCGACGCTCCATTGCGCGACAAACGGCAAGAATAAAAACAACGCCAATTGGCTGGTGCGGAAAAAATCGAAGTTACGGGTTTTGATATACAACAGCATGTTGCCGACCAGCAGCAACTGAAAAACCAAGGGTTGCGTGGTGGAGAGTTGCGGGCCGATAAGCGAATAGATCGCCACCCAGAGCATGATCGCGAGGGTGACTAGCCCGGTGGCGAACATCAGCAAGGACTTATTGAGGCGCAATTCCTCGCTGTCGGCGGGGTCGATGCCGGCGTTGCGCAGTTTCTCCGAGAAACTGACGGCTTGGACTGGGCGTGAGTGGTCGGTCATGGTTGGATCGGGTGGAAAGTGCGGTGCGTGCCGGCGAGTAAGTTTTATAGCAGAGTTCGACTCGGCGACGGCGAATCCTTCCGCGTCGGCGCGTTGCGCGCGTGGCGAGCGAGCAAGGGCTGGATAAACCATAACAGCCTCAGCCCCAGCAATACGGCGAGCAAGACCGCGTAAATCAGCGGTTTGCCGAGATCCGCCTTGACCATCCATGCATAATGCAAGATCGCGAGCGGGCCGATGGCGTAGACGCTACGATGCAAGGCCTGCCAGCGTTTGCCGCCGAGTTTGCGTAAGGAATAATTGTTCGAACTCAGCGCCAGCGGCAGCAACAGCATGAAGGAGACCATGCCGACGGTGATGAACGGACGTTTGAGGATGTCGCGCACGATCGCCGGCCCATCGAAAAACTGATCCAGCCAGAGGTAGGCGCCCAGATGCAACGCCGCATAGAAAAAGCAGTACAAGCCCAGCATGCGCCGCCAGCGGATGACGATGTTCCAGCCGGAGAGTTTGCGCAAGGGCGTGACGGCGAGCGAGATCAGCAGGAAGTTGAGCGCCCAGGTTCCGAGTCCGCGCGTCAGGGCTTCGATCGGATTGGCGCCGAGCCGGTCGGCGAAAAAGCCGATCGCATAGTAGGCCAATGGCGCAAGACCGAGGACGAAGAGCGTCGGCTTGATTCCCGCAACGAGGTTCAAAACTGCTTCCTCAGATCCATACCGCTATACAGTTGGCCGACATGTTCGGCGTAGCCGTTGAACATCAGGGTCTTGCGTTTGCCGAACTCGCCGATGCGGCGCTCGTTCGCCTGACTCCAGCGCGGATGATCGACATCGGGATTGACGTTGGAGTAAAAGCCGTATTCGCGCGGCGCCGATTTCATCCAGGACGTCAGCGGTTCCGCAGCGCTGAAACGAATCGCGACCAGCGATTTGCCGCTTTTGAAGCCGTATTTCCACGGCACG
>DATETD010000256.1:0-7215 GCA_035283885.1 Rhodocyclaceae bacterium | reverse complement strand
CCCGGCATTAGGCGCCATGCCGAGCCGGCATCGCCCAGTTTTCCACATGCACACCGAAGCTAGCGGCGCGGCGGTCGGCGAAAAAATGGCGCAAGCTGATGGCGATGCTCGGAAAGGCGATCTCCTGCCAGGGAATCTCATCCTCGGAGAATAAACGCAACTCCAGAGTCTCCTCGCCGGGCGCAAAGTCGAGATCCAGCAATTTTGCGCGGAAGATCACATGCACCTGATCGATATGCGGCACACTGATCGCCGTAAATAGGCCCTCCAACTCCACGCGCGCGCACGCCTCCTCCGCCGTTTCGCGGATCGCGGCATCGGCCAAGCCCTCGCCGTTCTCCATAAAGCCCGCCGGCAAGGTCCATTTGCCGTAGCGCGGCTCGATCGCCCGACGGCAAAGCAAAATATCCTCCCGCCACACAGCCAACGCGCCCACCACCAAACGCGGATTGCGATAGTGAATGGTCTGGCAAGCGTCGCACACATGCCGCGGCAAAGAATCGCCCGGCGGGATGCGCAAGCTGACGACAGCGCCGCAAGCGCTGCAAAAATTAACGGCTGGTTCCATACGCGCATTCTAATGCCAGGGCGGCGTCGATGACATTTCGGCGCACCTTCTGGGCAGCGGATGCGGAAATGGCGCACTTAATCGCGAGTTATTGCCGTAGTCGACCGTCGCGAAAAGCCGATAATCGGCGACCTTATGTCGAGCGACACTCATAATTTACGGGAAATTCCCGTCCTGACCCGCTTTGAGCAACTCAAGGTAACGGGCGACCTCCCTTCCCCCAAGGGGGCAGCTTTAGCCATTATCCGCCTGACGCAAAAAGAAAAAACCTCGCTCGTCGAGTTGTCTCACGCCATCAAGACCGACCCGGCTTTCACGGGCCGCATTATCAAAGCCGCCAATGCGATCCGCCCTGCAGAGCGGCGCCCCGTGGTGGCGATACAAGATGCGCTCAGCCTACTGGGCATTCCGGCGGTGCGTTCGCTGGCTCTGGGGTTTTCACTGCTCTCGGGTTACCGCTCCGGCAATTGCCGCAATTTCGACTATGCGCGCTACTGGTCGCACTCTCTGGTGTGCGCCGTCGCCTTGCAAGCCATCACCTTGCGCACCCGCGCCGCGCCCGCCGACGAGGCTTTTAGCCTGGGGTTACTGGCGCAAATCGGCAAACTGGCGCTGGCGACCTTATTTCCGGAAGACTATTCCCGCCTCCTTGAGCACACCGGAAACGAAACGACGGCGCGACTGATCGAACTGGAGCAGGAACGCTTCGCCATCGACCGCTTTGAACTGAGCGCCGCCATGCTGATCGAATGGGGCTTTCCCAAGATCTACGCCGATATGGCCTTACATTACAACACCCGGGAGTCCGACGACACCGACGGGAATTCGCGCTCCATCGTCTTGCAACGCTCGCTGGCTCTGGCCGACTGCATCGCCGATATCTGCCTGAGCGACGACTCCATGCGCTGCCGGACGATGCCCAAGCTGCTCGCTATGGGGAAGAAGCTAGCCTTCGATGCCGAACCGCTGACCACCCTGTGCGACAAGGTCGCCGCCGAATGGCGCGAATGGAGTTCCCTGCTCGATATCGCCGCCGCCACGGTCCCCTCGTTCCAGGAAATGTCGCAACTCTCGACCACGGTCGCACTCATGGAAGCGCCGATCATCGGCCACACCGACGAAGCCAGTCGCCTGCGCATTCTGGTTGCAGACGACGACGACGCCATGCGCACGCTGATCGGCACATTGCTATCGCGTAGCGGGCATGAAGTATTCACCGCCGTCGATGGCGCACAAGCCTTCGATATGGTGCTGGATTTACGCCCCCACATCATGGTCGTCGACTGGATGATGCCGGAAATGGACGGCATCGAACTGACGCGTGCGCTGCGGCAAACCCAAATCGGGCGCGGCATTTACATTCTGATCGTCACCGGCGCCGAAGATGAGGAACGGCTGATCGAAGCCTTCGAAAGCGGCGTCGACGACTTTATGAGCAAACCGTTCAACGCTCGCGTGCTGGGAGCGCGACTTCGCGCCGGACAACGCGTCGTGCGCATGCAGCAAGAAATCCAGCGCGACCGCGAAGAAATCCATCGATTCGCCGCCGAACTGGCGATCACCAACCGCCGCTTGCAGGAAGTCTCGATTACCGACTCGCTCACCGGCTTCCCCAATCGCCGTTACGCCATCGACCGCTTCGAGCAGGAATGGGCCGCCGCCGAGCGTAACCGTCGTCCCCTGGCCTGCATGGTGATCGATATCGACGCCTTCAAAACCATCAACGACACTCATGGTCACGATGTCGGCGATGCCGTACTCAAACAGATCGCCCACGCCCTGAAAAGCGGTTTGCGCGCCCACGACGTCGTTTGCCGTCTCGGTGGCGACGAGTTTCTGGCGATCTGCCCCGACACCGCGCTGAACGCCGCACTGGCCTGCGCCGAACGGATGCGTCGAGCGGTCGAGGCCCACCCCATCGCTACCGAGAACCTACAACTCAGAGGCAGCATCAGCGTCGGCGTCGCCATGCGGGACGAATCCATGAAGAATTTCAACGCCTTAATCAAGATGGCGGATAAAAGCGTGTACGTCGCCAAGCAGCGCGGAAGAAATTGTGTCGTCGCACTACAGAAATAATGTACTAACTTCTGTATTACGCAGTAGAATGCGCCGCCTCAACGCCTCGAACAACGACGTTATAACACCTGTAGCACAGCAAACAAACCCACAAACGCTTCGCAGTTGCAAGCACGAAGTAAGCGACTTTTCCCAGGGTTTTCGCTGTTTAGATGGGATATTTTTCTGGTAATAAACCGAAAAATTCCATGTAAAACATCAAGTTGCAACATTTTTGTAAAGCTTTTCCTTACAAACCTGCTACAACTCTCTGTTACACAACGTTAGTTCTTCTGTTGATTTCTTCCCCGTGCTGGATGTATCATCATTCTCCTGCCGTGAATCAAGTCCAATCCCGGACTTAAACGGCGTTATTACTGGAGTTATTATGAAATCGACCGACACCTATAACGATATAAAGGAAGTCAATCTCTCTTATCTGATGCTGGCGCAGAACATGGTGCGCGCCGACCGCGAGACGGCCATTTTCCGTCTGGGCATTAGCGAGGAGATTGCAGATGTACTGGGACGCCTGACCCCAGGTCAAATCCTGAAGATGGCAAGCTCGAATATGCTATTGTGCAGTTTCCGTTTCGAGGACACCCTCTTGCTCGACTTGCTGTCCAACCATGAGCGCGACCGCGGCGTGGGTCACGTTCACGCGGCAATCCTCGCTTCCCGCATGCCCGTATCCGCACTGAACTGATGCGTTTGCATCGATAACGGCAGCGGACGATGACCACTGGAAACCGCCGATCGATTTCGCTCGGCGCCCAAGCAAGCGCAACTCGTCGACTTCGATTATCGAGCCCGCTTCGCAACGACGAAGTTGTCGTGTTCTACGGTAAGCAGGATGTGAAATTCTTGGTTGACCTCAGTTGACTATCAATCGGCAATAAATACGGAGACTCCCTTTATGCGCAACAAGTCTGTGGTAACAGAAGCAAACGATATTCGTCTGGCAATCGAGTTGGTTGAGCTCGGCGCCCGGCTGCAAATGCTCGAAGCGGAGACCAATCTCTCGCGCGAGCGCCTACTTAAGCTGTACAAGGAAGTGAAGGGCGTATCCCCCCCCAAGGGCATGCTGCCGTTCTCGACCGACTGGTTCATGACATGGCAACCCAATATCCATGCCTCGCTGTACATGGCGTATTACCGCTTTTTTCAAGGCCACACCCAACTCAAAGGTCTGGAGTTGCTGATCAAGGCCTATCGCATGTACATGGAACAAATCAATCGCGAAAACATGGAAGCCGTCCTGTCCTTGACCCGCGCCTGGACGATGGTGCGCTTCTTCGATGTCAAAATGCTGCAATTGGCGACATGCAGCGAATGCGGCGGGGAGTTTGTCGCCCACGCCAACGATCCAACGCGCGGCTATGTATGCGGATTATGTAATTTACCCGCACGAGCCGGCAAGAAACGGGCGGTGGCGGAGGTGGTCGCTACCGAAACGGCTTTAGCCTGAGCAGGCCGCCATTTGCCTACAGCATGCGCGGGCGCGGCTTAAGCTTCGCCCCCCGCGTTTTTTTCGACGCATCGACCTGACGATAAGGTAATCGTCGCGCCATCGGCGAAAAGTCGGCGCCGACGGGACGGAATGCGACGACGCTTTCGTTCGCGCTTTCGTTTTAAGCGAAGCGTACGCCAAGCCGCTGGGCTTGACGCTACGTGCTACACGATAAATTCCGCACGGATCGACTTAGGACTCTTTCGGCCCGGCGTCCTGTCGCGGCGGTTTCGGCTTTTTGTTGAAGCGCGGCTTAGCCGGCTTATTGGGGTTCGGCGCCTTATTCGCAGTCGCCTCATGCGGCGGACGCCCTTCGGGACGTTTGGGCTTGCTGACGCCACGCCCCCCCCCCTCGGCGGAGGGATCGGAAATACGATTGCCCGGCGCCAACTGAATCTCCAACTCGATCAACTCGTCCCATAAAGCATCGCTACGCTGACTATCCGGGATAGCCAGCAATTCGCGCATACGCCGACGAGGATCCGGCGGCGGAACATAGGCCGGGGAAGGAGAGGGCGAAGTGTGTGGGCCAGCCTGAGCCACCGGAGGCGCCGCGACAACAGGCTGACCATCGGACAGGGACGAATTGGGGGTCTGTTCTTTTTTCATAGCATGGATTATCGCAAAAAATTAGCTGCAACCCAGAACAAAAACACGGCAAATGGACAGCGAGTTCATGGAGATTATGCCTTAATCGTCAAAAAAATGTCTTTTCCTTCATGGCCTTCTTTATACCGCTACTTCTTCATCGCCACTTTGCCCAAATCCCACAACGGCAGGAAGATGCCCAGCGCCAGAATCATCACCATAATACCCAATGAAATGATCAAAATCGGCTCGATCTGTTGCGCCAGGGTTTTAAGTTCATATTCGACTTCGCTCTGATACATGTCGGCCACCTCCTGCATCATATCGTCGAGCGCCCCGGACTCTTCGCCCACGGCAATCATCTGCAACACCACCGGCGTAAACAC
The DNA here is from genome assembly GCA_035283885.1 of Rhodocyclaceae bacterium. Classification (GTDB taxonomy): domain Bacteria; phylum Pseudomonadota; class Gammaproteobacteria; order Burkholderiales; family Rhodocyclaceae; genus DATETD01. The sequence continues at coordinate 2,105 of DATETD010000256.1, read as the reverse complement.
CCCGGCGGCGATCGAGGTGCGCAAAATACTTTCGCCGCGCTCCACGCCGTCGCGCATATGGTCGATCTTTTCGACAATATAAGCATTATCCACCGTCTCTGCCACCGTCACCAGCGCCTGAATCACCGGCACGCCGCTACGCGAGGCCAAGGCGAAGCTACGCGCAAAGCGCGCCAAGGTCGCTTTTTGCACAATCTTGCCGGCGATCGGAATCTTCAACTTGGTCCTATCCCAAATATAGCGCCCTTGAGTCGTTTTACGCCAATAGTTGAACCCCATCACCGCCAGCACTAAGCCCACACCGAGCGCATGCCACCAGGCCACCATGAAATCGGAGAATCCGATCAAAATGCGCGTCATCAACGGCAACTCGGCGCCGAATCCTTTGAACACCTTGGCGAACGCCGGAATCACGAAAATATTCACGATCACCATCGCCACTCCCATCGCGATCACCACGAACGAGGGGTAGCGCAAGGCCGACTGCACCTGCTCCTTCATGAAACGCTCGAACTCCAGATGCTCGAACAAGCGGATGAAAATCTCTTCCAGCCCACCGGTCATCTCGCCGACGCGCACCATCGAAAGGTAAAACGGCGTAAATACTTTGGGATGACGCGCCAAGGCCAACGACAATTCGCGTCCGGCGTCCAGGCTTTCGCGCACATCCTGCAATACCGCCTTCATCGCCCGATTCGCGCTCGACTCCTGCAAACCCGCCAACGCGCGCATAATCGGCACCCCGGCCTTCAGCAAGGTAAATATTTGACGGGAAAATAACAACACATCGACATGCTCGACCTTTTCTTTGAACATGTCGATATTCAAACTGAAACCGCCGCCGTCGGATTTGGCGCTCGCCGTCGTCGGCTTGATCTCCAACGGCGTGACGCCCGTACCGAGCAAAACATCCGCCACTGCCCCGGCACTGGCGCCTTCCATCACGCCATTGACGACGGCGCCGGCGCTGTTGCGACCGCGATATGCGAAATTAGGCATCGCCGACCGCCTTATTCATCGAGCTGAGTGCTGATGCGCATCGCTTCTTCCACCGTCGTGCGCCCCGCGACCACCAGGCGCACCGCGTCGCGTCGCAAGCTGTTGCCGCCCATCTGCTCGCGACCGATCTGCATGAACTCGTTCGGGTCGCCGCGATTCACCGCCTCGACCAAGGCGTTGCTCATTTCGAGCACTTCATACACCGCTTGCCGTCCTTGATAACCCGTGTTCGCACAATGGGTGCACCCCTGGCCGGACTGGTAGTTAATCTTATCCACCTCATCGCCAAGTTCGGACTTCAGCCACAAGCGCTCGTGCGGGCGCAAGCTATGCGGCGCGCAGCAGTTGCTGCAAATCACCCGCACCAGCCGCTGCGCCAATACCAATTGAATCGACAGCGCCACCATATAGCGCGGCACGCCCATGTCCAATAGGCGAATCGGCGTCGAAATCGCATCGTTGGTGTGCAAGGTCGACAGCACCAAATGGCCCGTCATTGCCGCGCGCATGCCGATTTCGGCGGTTTCCTGATCGCGCATCTCGCCGAGCAGAATGATATCCGGATCTTGCCGCAAGGCGGTGCGCAGCACCCGGCTAAACGATAGATCTATCTTTTCATGCACTTGCACCTGATTCAAGCCCGGCAGCCGGTATTCCACCGGGTCTTCCACCGTGATGATCTTGACCTCGGGCGTATTCAATTCGTTTAAGGCCGCATATAAGGTCGTGGTTTTGCCGGAACCGGTCGGCCCGGTTACCAACACGATGCCCGAAGGCCGGCCGATCGCATGACGGAAACGCTCCAGTAACTTTTGCGGCATATGCAGCTTATCGAGTTGCAACAAGCCGGTATTTTGCGCCAGCAAACGCATCACCACCGATTCGCCATGTTGCGTCGGCATGGTCGAGATGCGGATGTCCAGCGGCGACGAACGCAGCTTGATATTGAAACGTCCGTCCTGCGGCAAGCGTTTTTCGGAAATATCCAGTCCCGACATCAATTTAAGCCGCAACACCAGCGCCGTGGCAATCTTCGCATCCGCCTCGGTCTGCACATGCAGCACGCCGTCGATACGGAACCGTATCATCAGCGATTTTTCCTGCGG
>DATETD010000255.1:0-7176 GCA_035283885.1 Rhodocyclaceae bacterium | reverse complement strand
TATTTCGGCATCCTGCATTTTATCGTCGTCGCTACGGCCTTGGGACGCTTATTATTGCCATTGGGTTTATGGAACGGTTTGGCGGGCGGCGCGATTATCGTATTCAGTTCTACTTTTCAAAGTGCGGCGATGAACCCACGTTATTTGAACTGGATCGGCCTCGCCGCCGACAAGCCGGCGACCGAAGACTATGCGCCGCTGCTGCCGTGGCTGGGCGTCGTGCTGTTGGGCTGCGCCGCCGCCGAACTATGGCGACGCCATGATTTTCGCGTCACTCCGTTTTGGAGCGCGCTGACGCGCCGCGCGCCGCGCGGCTTGCTCTGGCTGGGACGGCATAGCCTGTGGGTGTATATGCTGCATCAACCGATCATGCTTGCCGTATTGCAAGCTTACGCCGGCCTAACGCGCTAGCCTCGTCTCTTCGCCAACAACGCGCCCAAATACCTCCCGGTATAGCTTGCCGCGACCTCCGCGACCTGCTCCGGCGTGCCGCCGGCGACGATGCTGCCGCCGCCGCCGCCGCCTTCCGGGCCGAGGTCGACGATCCAGTCCGCCGTTTTAATCACATCGAGATTATGCTCGATCACCACCACGGTGTTGCCGTGGTCGCGCAGGCGGTGCAACACCGCGAGCAGCATTTCGATGTCCTGAAAATGCAGGCCGGTGGTCGGTTCGTCGAGGATATAGAGCGTGCGCCCCGTGTCGCGGCGCGAGAGTTCCAGGCCGAGTTTGACGCGTTGCGCTTCGCCGCCGGAGAGCGTGGTCGCCGATTGGCCGAGTTGGATGTAGGAAAGGCCGACATCGACCAGGGTTTGCAGTTTCCGCGCGACTTGCGGCACGGCGTCGAAGAATTCGCGCGCATGCTCGACCGTCATTTCGAGCACTTCGTGGATGGTTTTGCCCTTGTAGCGAACTTCCAGCGTTTCGCGGTTGTAACGTTTGCCGTGACAGACATCGCACGGGACGAAGATATCGGGCAGGAAATGCATTTCCACTTTAATCATGCCGTCGCCCTGACAGGCCTCGCAGCGGCCGCCTTTGACGTTGAAGGAAAAACGCCCCGGTCCGTAGCCGCGTTCGCGCGACTGGGGCACACCGGCGAATAGTTCGCGGATCGGCGTCAACAGGCCGGTGTAGGTCGCGGGATTGGAGCGCGGCGTACGGCCGATCGGCGCTTGGTCGACGTTGATGACTTTGTCGAAAAACTCCAGGCCGTGAATCGCGCCGTAATCTGCGGGTTCTTGCGCCGCGCCGTAGAGGTGGCGCGCGGCGGCGGCGTAGAGCGTGTCGTTGATCAGCGTCGATTTGCCCGATCCCGAGACGCCAGTGATACAGGTGAATAGGCCGACCGGCAGAGTCAGGTCGACGTTTCTGAGGTTGTTGCCGACGGCTTGGCGGATTTGCAATTGGCGTTGCGGATCGGGTGCGGTGCGCTGCATCGGCACGGCAATGGCGCGTCGCCCCGAGAGATAGGCGCCGGTCAGCGATTGTCCGTTGGCGATCACCTCGGCGGGCGTGCCGGCGGCGACGATCGCGCCGCCATGTTCGCCCGCGCCCGGCCCCATATCGACGACGTAATCGGCGGATTCGATCGCTTCCTGGTCGTGTTCGACCACGATCACCGTGTTGCCTTGGTCGCGCAGTCGCGCGAGGGTTTCGAGCAGCCGCGTGTTGTCGCGCTGATGCAGGCCGATGCTCGGTTCGTCGAGCACATACATCACGCCGGTCAGGCCGGAGCCGATTTGCGAGGCGAGGCGGATGCGTTGCGCTTCACCGCCCGATAGGGTTTCGGCGGAGCGTTCGAGCATCAGATAGTCGAGGCCGACATTGATCAGGAAGGAGAGCCGCGCGGTGATTTCCTTGAGAATTTTGTCGCCGACCTGCGCGCGGAAGCCGCTGAGCTGCAATTGACCGAAGAAGTCGCGACAATCGAGCAGCGGCATACGGTTGATTTCGGCCAGCGGTTTGCCGCCGATAAACACATGACGCGCTTCGCGCCGTAGCCGTGCGCCGCCGCATTCGGGACAGGGTTTGCTGTTGATGTATTTGGCAAGGTCTTCGCGCACCGAGGCCGAATCGGTTTCGCGATAACGTCGTTCGAGACTGGGGATGATGCCTTCGAAGCTATGAGTGCGCTCGAAACGCGTGCCTTTTTCGCTTAAGTAATTGAATTTGATCTGCTCCTTGCCCGAGCCGTAGAGCACGCGCTGGCGATGCTCCTCGGAAAGTTCGGAGAACACAGTGTCAGTGCTTAAACCATAGTGCGCGGCGAGCGATTCGAGCATCTGGAAGTAAAACTGATTGCGCTTGTCCCAGCCCTTGATCGCGCCTTCGGCCAGGCTCAGATGCGGAAAGGCGACGATGCGCACCGGGTCGAAATACTGGGTTTGCCCCAGGCCGTCGCATTTGGGACAGGCGCCCATCGGATTGTTGAACGAAAACAGGCGCGGTTCGAGTTCCTGCAAAGCGTAGCTGCACACCGGGCAGGCGAAGCGCGAGGAGAACAGATGCTCGCGCCCAGTGTCCATTTCCAGCGCCAAGGCGCGGCCTTCGGCGTGACGCAAGGCGGTTTCGAAGCTTTCGGCCAGGCGTTCGCGCGCATCGGCGCGCACTTTAAGCCGGTCGACGACCACATCCACGCTATGGTTCTTGCTTTTGGCGAGCTTGGGCAGGGTATCGATATCATAGACTTCGCCGTCGACGCGCAAGCGCACGAAGCCTTGGGCGCGCAATTCGGCAAATAATTCAAGCTGTTCGCCCTTGCGATTCGCGACCACCGGCGCCAGTATCATCAACTTGGTATCCTCGGGCAACGCCAGCACATGGTCGACCATCTGCGCCACGCTGTTGGCTTCGAGCGGCAGGCCATGCTCGGGACAATGCGGCGAACCGGCGCGCGCGTACAGCAGGCGCAGATAGTCGTGAATTTCGGTGACGGTGCCGACGGTGGAGCGCGGATTATGGCTGGTGGCCTTCTGCTCGATCGAGATCGCCGGCGACAGGCCTTCGATCAGATCGACATCGGGCTTTTCCATCAGTTGCAGAAACTGGCGCGCATAGGCGGACAGCGATTCGACATAGCGACGCTGACCTTCGGCATATAAAGTGTCGAACGCCAGCGAGGACTTGCCGGAGCCGGACAGGCCGGTAATCACCGTCAGCTTATTGCGCGGCAAGTCTAGGTTGATGTTCTTGAGATTATGCGTGCGTGCGCCGCGTATTCTGATTTCATCCATGGTTCGGCTCGACCTCGTGACGTTCAAGTCGCGACTATACGGAAAAATAAGTCGACGGGGCCAAGCATGAGCCGCCACCGTCCCGCCAGCGCCGACTTTTGCGACAATTTCCGCGGCTGTTGCTGTTCACCTCGTCCGCAGAGAATGGTACTCTCGGCCTCAACACACGTGAATTTCGACGTGGATCGATGTTACGCAGGAGAGCTTACGATGGCCACCAAGCCGAAAGTACCGCAAAAGACCGGCCCAAAGGAATTTTTATTCGCTTGGGAAGGCAAAAACAAATCCGGCACGATCGTGCGCGGCGAGTTGAAAGCCATCAGCGAAGCCGTGGCCAACAGCACCTTGCGCCGCCAAGGCATCATGGTCGCCAAGATGAAAAAGAAGAACGCCGCGACGGGAGGCTCGGTGTCGGAAAAGGACATCACATTATTCACTCGGCAATTGGCGACCATGGTGAAATCCGGGGTGCCGATGTTGCAGTCTTTCGATATCGTCGGCAAAGGCACCAACAACGCGGCTTTAGCCAAGTTGCTGTACGACATCAAGACCGATGTCGAAACCGGCTCCAATCTGGCCTCGGCCTTCCGCAAGTATCCGCAGTATTTCGATGCGTTGTTCTGCAATCTGGTCGGCGCCGGCGAACAGGCCGGGATTCTCGATTCCTTACTGGATCGTCTGGCGACGTATAAAGAAAAGACTCAGGCGATCAAGGCCAAACTGAAGGGGGCGATGTTTTATCCTACGGCGATCATTATCGTCTCGTTCATCATCACGGCGGTGATTATGATTTTCGTGGTGCCGGCGTTCAAAGGAGTGTTCGCCAGTTTCGGCGGCGAACTGCCGGCGCCGACTCTGATCGTGATTGCGATTTCCGATACCTTCGTCGCCAACTGGTATCTGATCTTCGGCGGAATTTTTGCGTTCTTTTATGCCTTCGCACAAGCCTTCAAACGATCCACCGCTTTGCAGATCGCCGTGGATAAATACGCGCTCAAGGCGCCGGTGTTCGGCGATTTGATCCGTAAATCCTCGATCGCCCGTTGGACGCGCACCCTGTCGACCATGTTTGCGGCCGGCGTGCCGCTGGTCGAAGCGCTCGATTCGGTCGGCGGCGCGGCGGGAAATTATGTATATACCATGGCGACGCGCAGGATTCAGGGCGAAGTCAGCACCGGTTCCAGCCTGACGGTATCGATGGAAAACTCCGGGGTATTTCCGGCGATGGTGACGCAGATGGTGGCGATCGGCGAAGAGTCGGGCCAACTCGACGGCATGCTCGGCAAGACCGCCGACTTCTATGAGGCCGAAGTCGACGATGCGGTCGAAGCACTCTCCAGCCTGATGGAGCCGATGATTATGGTGTTTCTCGGCGGCCTGATCGGCGGCCTCGTGGTGGCGATGTATCTGCCGATCTTCAAACTCGGTTCGGTGGTCGGTTAAGCGCCTATGCTATTGCTTTTACGCGATCCTGTGGTGTTTGCCGTCGTCGCCGGCATCGTCGGACTGACGATCGGCAGTTTTCTCAACGTAGTCATCCATCGTTTGCCGCTGATGATGCAGCGCGATTGGGCGGAGCAATGCGCCGAGTTGCGCGGCGAAACCATGCCGGAGCACGAAACGCCACTGTCCTTAGCGCGCCCGCGTTCGCGTTGCCCGCAGTGCGGCCATGCGATTTCGGCGCTGGAGAATATCCCGGTGCTGAGTTGGCTGATGTTACGCGGGCGCTGCAAGGGATGCGCCGCGCCGATTTCGCTACGCTACCCGCTGGTCGAACTGAGCACCGCGCTGTCGTTCGCCTACGTCGCCTTCCATTTCGGTTTCGGCTTGACCGGCTGCGCCGCCTTGCTGTTCGTTGCCGCGCTGATCGCGCTAACCGGCATCGATTTCGATACGCAATTGCTGCCCGACGACATTACCTTGCCCTTGCTGTGGCTGGGACTGGCGGTTAATCTGTTCGGCGCTTTTACCGACCTCAAAAGCGCGGTGATCGGCGCCATGGTCGGCTATTTGACGCTATGGAGCGTGTATTGGGCCTTCAAACTGACCACCGGTAAGGAAGGCATGGGCTACGGCGACTTCAAACTGCTGGCGGCCTTGGGGGCGTGGCTGGGATGGCAGATGCTGCCGCTATTGATACTGGCGTCGTCGCTGATCGGCGCGCTGATCGGCATCGGCTTGATTGTGCTGGCGCGCCATGGCCGCAACGTGCCGATCCCGTTCGGCCCCTATCTGGCGTTAGCCGGGATCGTCGCCTTGTTATGGGGGCATTCGCTGACGCGCACCTATCTCGGCGCGAACGTCTAGCGAGCCACCGTCCCGCCAGCGCCGACTTTTCGCGCCGACTTACGCCGGCAAGCTATCCAGATAGCGTTCGGCGTCGAGCGCCGCTTCGCAGCCGCGACCGGCGCTGGTGACGGCCTGGCGATAGATATGATCCTGCACGTCGCCCGCCGCGAACACGCCCGGCACGCTGGTGGCGGTGACGTTGCCGTGACGACCGCCTTGGGTGACGATATAGCCGTTTTCCATCTCAAGCTGCCCGGCGAAAATATCGGTGTTCGGCTTATGACCGATGGCGATAAACACCCCTTTCAAGGCGATATCCTCGGTCGCGCCGCTTTTGACGTTCTTGATGCGCATCCCCGTGACGCCGCTTTTGTCGCCGAGCACTTCGTCGAGCGCCGAATCCCAGCGGATATCGACCTTGCCGGATTTAGCCTTTTCAAATAACTTGTCCTGCAAGATTTTTTCGCTGCGCAACTTGTCGCGCCGATGCACCAAGGTCACTTTGCTGGCGATATTCGCGAGGTACAAGGCTTCTTCGACCGCCGTATTGCCGCCGCCGATCACTGCGACTTCTTGATTTTTATAGAAAAACCCGTCGCAAGTGGCGCAGGCCGACACGCCCTTGCCCGCAAACGCGGTTTCCGACGGCAAGCCGAGATACTGCGCCGAAGCACCCGTGGCGATAATCAAGGCGTCGCAGGTGTATTCACCCTCGTCGCCGACCAGACGAATCGGCTTTTCCTCGAGGTAGGTCGTATGGATATGATCGAAAATCTGTTCGGTATTGAAGCGCGCCGCATGTTTCTCGAAGCGCGCCATCAACTCCGGCCCCATCACGCCGTCGGCGTCGGCGGGCCAGTTATCGACGTCGGTGGTGGTCATCAACTGCCCACCCTGCGCCAAGCCGGTCAACAATACGGGTTTCAGATTGGCGCGCGCGGCATACACCGCCGCAGTGTAGCCGGCAGGGCCGGAACCGAGAATCAACAAACGAGCGTGACGAGTGGGGGTAGCCATGGCGGGAATCTTCCTTTCGACGGGGACGCGGATTATACGATGCGGCGATGCCGGGTCGCGATTCTACGCCCGCCCGACAACGCCGCCGCCGGGGTGGGAATGCTTAAACATAGGCGACCGTAACGATCTCGCGCGGATAGCGCGCCTGCTCGATTTCGTCGACGAAGGCCGTAGCGTAATCGGCATACGAAATCCGGCTGTCGCCCGCCGCATCGACGATCAGGCGGCGCGCGCCGACGCGAAAACCGCCGCGCTTGTCGCCGGGGCCGATCAGCGCCGCCGGCGCGAAGAAGGTCCAATCGAGATCGGCGATGGCGCTCAAGGCGACGAAAGCCTCGCGATGCGCCAACGCGACCGCCTTGTAGGCTGCCGGGAAATTCGGCGTATCGACCAGTTGCACGCCCGGCGCGACCTCCAGGCTACCGGCGCCGCCGACCACGACCACGCGACGCACGCCGCTACGACGCGCCGCGTCGATCAACGACGCCGCGACGCGACCGACCGTGGCGACATCGCCGCCGCCGGGGCCGATCAGCGCCGCCGGCGCGAAGAAGGTCCAATCGAGATCGGCGATGGCGCTCAAGGCGACGAAAGCCTCGCGATGCGCCAACGCGACCGCCTTGTAGGCTGCCGG
>DATETD010000254.1:0-5780 GCA_035283885.1 Rhodocyclaceae bacterium | reverse complement strand
GGCGTTTTCGGCGGCAGACGCCCGAGCCTTCGCCCAACGACTCGACGCCTTTCTCGCACGCCGAACGTCGGTTTAGCCTTGAAAAAGCAGTTGTCCACGAAAGACACGAAAGGCACGAAAATAACCAAAGGCATACCTGCCTTTGCGCCCTCACCCGACGCATGAATAAGCTCCCAGTACAACCTATTGTTTTTGTTCGTGTCTTTTGTGCTTTTCGTGGACAATAGAGATTTTTAGACTTAGTCGCTCGGTCGCCCCTCCAACTCCGGAAACAACACATCGGTATAGCCGAAGCGCGAAAAATCCTTGATCCGCATCGGGTATAACATGCCAATCAAGTGATCGTATTCGTGTTGCACGACGCGCGCATGAAACCCCGCGACATGGCGGTCGATGGGGCGGCCCGAGGGGTCGAAGCCGCAGTAACGAATTTGCGCATACCGCGCCACTTCGCCGCGCAAACCCGGCACCGAAAGGCAGCCCTCCCAGCCCAGATCCTGCGCCTCGCCCTGCGGCGTTAGCGTCGGATTGATCAAGACGGTCTCGGGCACCGCCTCGGCCTTGGGATAGCGCTCGCTTTGCTCGAAACCGAAAATCATCACTTGCAGCCCGACGCCGATCTGCGGCGCGGCGAGGCCAACCCCGCCCGCTGCGCGCATCGTATCGAACATATCGTCAATCAAAGCCTGCAACTCGGGCGTAGCGAACGCGGTCACGGGCGCGGCCTGCTGCAACAAGCGCGGATCGCCCATACGCAAAATACGACGAACGGTCATACTAATCTCCCGATATCGATAAAATTTACTGGCGAAACAAGCGTTCGGCATTGCGATGCGCGATCGCTTCGGCCACAGGACGCGGCAATTCGGCCAACCAAACGCGATACGCCGCCATCAAGCGTCCGTAATTATCCCAGCGTTCGTCGATCCAGGTGTCCGAGCCGAGCAAAAACCGCTCGGGATACTTCTCGAACAAGCGCTTCCATTCGGACGTCAATGCACCCTTGGCGTCGACAATTCCATACCGATACGAAAGCTCGCACCACAGCCCCGGATAGCGTTGCAGATAGGCTTCGATTTTCTCCGGCGCGGTCGAGAAGCCGGTATGCGCCCAAATAATCTTCGCCTTGGGATCGAGCCGGAACAGAATTTCCAGCGCCTCGTTGTCGGCGTGCGCATGCAAATACAATCCCTGGCGCGCAGCGAAAGCGACCGTCGATACGACCTGCGGCGCAACGGCGTCGCGCCCCGCAAGATGAAATTCGCCAATCCCTTTGTAATAGCCGCGCTTGAATTCGCGCGCAATCAGCTCCTCGGTGCGCGGATCGCTCATCCACGTCTGCATATCGGCGCGCACCCGGTAGGGACGAATAAACGGCACGACCCACACCTCGCGTTGCGGCGCTTCGTAGAGCGCGCGCGTGCCGTCGTTGGGGCGACTGGTCGCGAGTATGCCCATAATCTTATGCTCGCGAAACAAGGCGAACGCCTGATCCAAGCTTAGGCGCGGCGTCGGTTCCCAGTTGTAATGCAGATGCGCATCGAACAACAGCATCGGCGGCTCGGCGCGCACGGACCAGGACAACAAAACTATCGATAACAGGATCGTAAGGCGCATTGCATTCTCCTTGCTTTGCCGATGCCGCGCATACCTCGCGAATTTACCGCAGAAACTCCCGCCCAGCGACGACGGGCGAATCTCCCACCGCACCCGTCGCGCCAGCGCCGACTTTCGAATTGCCCGCAACAGCGCCTATTCCGAATAATCGATGCATGGTTGGCTCCTTACATTGCGTATCATATGTAGTCGTATGCCGCATGTTGGGTTTGACGAAGCCCAACCCAATGCGAGCCGGCGAAACACGCACTCGGCGTTGCGCTCCCCCTTGGCTCGCCCATGCGACATGAAAAATCGCTGCGCATCGACCGGAGTTATGCTTTCGGGGGTTTGGTCAATTGTTGCATAAATGCGGCCTCGCTTTTTGTGATGCGGGGCGTTTTTTGCGGCCCCATCGCATCGACAACGCGCACAAAGTCGTCCAGCGCAAGGGCTGCGGTAAGCGGCTTTTCGCCCGCTTCGACTCGTTCATAGAGCCGGAGCAAACCATTGCCCATCAGCACCATCATGTAGCGACATCCTTCGCTGCGTGAATTCAATCGGCTTACGGCGTTCGCCGCTCGGCTTGTGCGCATCGACATATCCTTGGTAATGACAAAAACCTTCTCGGGTTCAGCGGGACTTTTTCGGATAGCGAATCGCCACGACTTGCTCGTCGGGTTCAAGCCAGAGCTCGCCATGCGGCCCCTTGATATTGCCGGTGATCAACACAATCAAACCATCTTCCTGCCGCACTTCCGTGACGGTTTCCCAGGCGAAAGTCGGATGGGCATTGCTTCCTGCGCCATTGTAAATGTGATCGTCGATCTGCACTTCCGATGCAAGAATGGATATCTTATTTGTCATTTTTTTGATTTGGCGGTTTTTCGGCTGGTTTGAAAGATTATAGTGCTCCCCGTTTTCAAGACAGTGATTTAAGATGTCCGCTGCAAGGAACCACTTTAGAGGTGCACGAATGAAGCCCCGCGTAACCGTCATTACGATATGTGTCGACGATCTGGAAAGATCGTTCAAGTTCTACCGCGACGGCCTCGGCCTGACGTCCGACGGTATTATCGGAAAGGAATTCGAGTACGGCGCTGTCGCCTTTTTCGAGTTGCAACCGGGCCTCAGGTTGGCGGTGTGGCCGCGCAAGAGCCTCGCTCACGATTCCGGCCTTCCTTTGGGTGCGCGCAGCGCAACCGAATTCTCTTTGGGCCACAACGTTTCCTCCAAAGCCGAGGTCGATGCGGTCATGGCCCTAGCCGAGGCCGCCGGGGCGAACATCGTGAAGCCGGCTCAGGATACGTTTTGGGGCGGTTATGCCGGCTACTTCCAAGATCCGGATGAACATCTTTGGGAGGTCGTATGGAATCCCCACTGGAATATCGAAAACGAAAGCAAGACTTAGTCCTTTGTCGATCCCTCGGACACCGCAACCATGAGCCTTCGACCCTTCAATCCCGGCTTTCGCCCCTCGGCAATCGATATCGCCGTGCTTCTCGTCGGCGCTATCTAGACGAAGTCGGCGGCCAAGCATTCCGGGCGGGCTTATCGTCCAGTCATCGCTGCATCGACTTCTTCATACGCCGAAATTGCCCCGAAAGCATCCGCCCCGTCAGCGCCGACTTTTACGATCGTCACATGCGCCGCCCCGTTTGTCGCGCGCCTTTGCTAAAGTGCGCCCTCTGTTTTTCCCTATCCCACGTCCCTACGCCCCTATGTTGCTGCGCGGTCCGCATCGACCCGATCTGCTTAAAAACGAGACGCTCGCCGATATTCTCGCAGCCACGGCGGCGCGACTGCCCGACAAAACGGCGCTGATTTTCGGCGCGCGCGCACTGACTTACGCCGAATTGAACGCCCAGGCCGACCGCATCGCCGCGGCCTTGATCCGGCTCGGCGTGTGCAGCGGGCAGATGGTCGGCCTATGGCTGCCGCGCGGGCTGGAGTTATTGGCGGCGCAAGCCGGCATCGCCAAATCGGGCGCGGCGTGGCTGCCGTTCGATGCGGAAACCCCGGTCGAGCGCATCGGCGTCTGCCTCGACGACGCCGCCAGCCCCGGCATATTGACCTGCCGCGCCAACCTCGCAACGCTCACGGGATTTTCGCGCCCGATCTGGATCGTAGAGGATTTGCTCGCCGCCGACTCGACGATGCCAAAGGCGCAGCGCGACGCCGATTTCGACCCCGACTGCCCGGCCTACGTCATCTACACCTCGGGCTCTACCGGCAAACCCAAAGGCATCGCGGTGAATCACCGCAGCATCTGCCACTTTTTGCGCAGCGAGAACGAGGTGCTGGGGGTGCGCGAGGACGACCGCGTCTATCAAGGCTTTTCGGTCGCCTTCGATATGTCGTTCGAGGAAATCTGGATCGCGTATCTGGTCGGCGCGAGCTTGTGGCTGGCGCCGCGCGACGTCGTCGGCAATCCGGAGGCTCTGCCGCAAATCCTCGAAGACCATCGCATCACGGTGTTGCATGCGGTGCCGACCTTGCTGGCGCTGTTTCCGCGCGATGTCGCCGGGCTGCGCCTGATCAACCTCGGCGGCGAGATGTGTCCGCAGGCCTTGGTCGAACGCTGGGCCACGCCCGAACGCCAAGTGTTCAACACCTACGGGCCGACCGAGGCGACGGTTTCGGCCAGCCTTGCCGAGCTGCATCGCGGCGAGCCGGTCACCATCGGCACGCCTTTGCCGAATTACGGCTTGCTGGTGGTCGATGAAGCCTTAAACGCCTTGCCGCCGGGCCAAACCGGCGAACTCTGCATCGTCGGCCCCGGCGTGGCGCAAGGCTACCTCGGGCGGCCCGAACTCACCGCCGAGAAATTCGTACGCAATCCCTATGCCGCATCGCCGCACGATGCGCGTCTGTACCGCAGCGGCGATCTGGCCTGCATCGATGCTAACGGCAATATCCAATGCCTGGGGCGCGTCGACGACCAAGTCAAAATCCGCGGCTTTCGCGTCGAACTCGGCGAAATCGAAGCGGTGCTCGCGCATGCGCCCGGCGTAGGAACGGCTGCCGCGCTGCTCAAGGAGATCGACGGCGTCGAACAGTTGGTCGCCTATGTGGTTGCCTATGAGATACCCGAGAGCGGAGCGACGCCGACGCCAATGGCGCTACGCCAACATCTCGCCGCGCAGTTGCCGCCGTATATGGTGCCGACGCGCTTCGAATCCTTGCCGCTGATGCCGCGCCTGGCCTCGGGCAAGATCGACCGCAAGGCCTTGCGCGCGCTACCGCTATCGGCAGCGGCAGCCGATACGGACGACATATCCGACACCCCCGAGAACGACGCCGAAATCGCCGTATTCGCGGCGTTGCGTCGGCTGTTTCCGGGCTTGCCGCTGCAACGTTCCATGGATTTCTTCGCCGATCTCGGCGGACACTCCCTGCTCGCCGCGCGACTGGTGTCGCTATTGCGCGCCGATGCGCGCTTTGGCGGGGTGACGGTGCATGAGATTTATCGCGAACGCAGCGTGGGCGCTATCGCCCAGGCGGTCGCCCTAAAACAAGTCGTCGCCGATCCGCATGCAAAACCGCCGGAAATTGCGACCACGCCGTGGCGACGGCGCGCGCTATGCGGACTGGCGCAGTTCGCCACCCTGCCGCCGATGGTGTGTTTGCGCATGGCGCAGTGGTTGTCGCCGTTCTTCACCTATCACTATTTGACCGGCGACGAAGGCGATAGCATGACGCATGCAATTTTTGCCGCCTTGCTGGTGTATTTGCTGACCAACTTCGGCAGCTTCCTGTTCGCGATCGCCGCCAAATGGCTGGTGGTCGGGCGGCTTAAAGCCGGGCGTTATCCCTTATGGGGCGCGATGTATTTCCGCTGGTGGCTGGCCGACCGGATCGCCGATGTGCCGCCGCGCCATTTACTCTCGGGTTCGTCGCTGAACGCCTGGTATCTGCGTGCGCTCGGCGCGAAAATCGGCAAAGACGTCGTCGTCGGCGCACTGTCGATCCGCGCGCCGGATTTGCTGTGCATCGGCGACGGCGCGTCGATCGGCGCCTCGGTCAATCTGGAAAATGCGCGCGTCGAGCGCGGCGAATTGATACTCGGTCATATCGACATCGGCAAAGAAGCCGTAGTCGATTCGTATTCGGTGCTCGAAGGCGAAACCGCGCTGGGCGATTATGCGCAACTCGGCGGCCTATCGTCGCTCGCCGCGGGTCAA
>DATETD010000253.1:0-5036 GCA_035283885.1 Rhodocyclaceae bacterium | reverse complement strand
CATCGCCTCCATAATCCGCCGCACTTCGTTGATCGGCCAGACCACGTTGTCGAGCGTGTCGTTCACCCCGGCGACGATCTTGCGGAAATCGCCTTGATGCTTGGCCGCATCGGCGCGCGTCGCCAGCTTGCCTGCCACCGCCGCCTGGGACAACATATTCGCATCGGCGACCAGCGCATTCACCGCATCGATACAGGTGTTGAGGTTGTTTTTGAGGGTGTTGAAATCGCCGTTGTAGCTATCGGTAATTTTGGCCGGAATAGCGCCCCTGGAAATGTCGTCAACGTATTTCGCCGCGACGTCCAAGGGGCCGATCACCGCATCCAGAGTTTCATTCACCCCAGCGACGATTTTGCGGAAGTCGCCTTGATGCTTACTTGCATCGACGCGCGTTGCGAGCTTACCTTCGACCGCTGCTTTCGATAATAGATTCGCATCGCTCACCAGGGCATTGACCGCATCGACGCAGGTATTCAGGTTGTTTTTGATCGTATTGAAGTCGCCGCGATAGTTATCGACGATTTTCGGCGGAATATCGCCTTTGGAAATCCGGTCGACATAGCTCGCCGCGACGTTCAAGGGGCCGATCACCGCGTCGAGGGTGTCGTTTACGCCGCCGACGATTTTTCGATACTCGCCCTGGTACTTCGAGGCGTCGGCGCGCGTGTCGAGCCGGCCATCGACTGCCGCTTGGGCGAGACCGGCGGCTTCGTTGCTCATCGACTTTACGGCGGCGACGGCTTTGTCCAGGGCCGTGAGTAGCTGTCCGACTTCGTCTTTGGCCGTGGTGTCGATTTCCATGCTGAAGTCGCCTTCGGCAATCTTGTTGGCGATGGCGACCGCTTCGTCCACCGGGCGGACGATGGAGCGGATCACGGCGTAGGCGGCGAGCAGGGATAGGACGAAGACCAAGGCAATTCCAGCGATCAACATGTTGCGGGTATGCGCAAACTCCGCTTCGTTCTTCGTCAAGCGGTTGGCGACTTCCCGGTCGAGAAACTCGGCTACTTTGTTGCTCGCCTCTGTGGCCTGGTTGAACAGTGGGTTGATTTGTTTGAGGAGAACGATCTGTGCCTGTTCGAAATCTCCGGCGAGAATCTGCTCCATAGCCGGCATCAAGCCTTCCTTGACATAGCGGCTGCGCAGCTCGGTAACGCGATCGGCAAGCTTTTTCTCGTCGGGATCGTCCACCATTTTCAGGTAGGTCGCCCACAACTCGGTAATCTTGTCGCGATTAGCAATGATGGCGTCGGTGTGGACGGTGACGGAATGATCGTGCAGTTTGGCGAGATGGCTATTCGGGTTGTGCTGTAGCGCCAGCATGATTTGGGAGCGATTTTCAGCCATCCTCAGCCCGACTTCGCTCACGATCTGCACCGGCTTCATGCTGATTTCGTAAGTTTCGCGTCCGCTCTTGTTGCTTTCTGCGGCCAATCGCAAGCCGGTGACGGCGATCGATAAAATGACTATAAGTAGGGCGGCAATCAAGCCGACGATGCGCGAACGGATGCTGATAGTATATAATTTCATTGAGTTAACCGATTCGATCTTTGACGGAGATATGCGGCGCATCTATGGCGCGAAGTTGTCGCGACGTAACTGGCTGCGAGTCGACTATTGTAAGCTTCTCGGGCGAAGTCAAGTTGAACGGGCGGTCATTATTCATTCAGCATGTAGAAAGCGTATTCTCGGCGGCGGTAGTGCGTTTTTGCGTCAATACGACGCCGAAGCGTAGTTTTCGAACTTGGTGTACTCGCCGATAAAGGTGAGGCGCACGGTGCCGACCGGGCCGTTACGGTGTTTGCCGATAATCGCTTCGGCGGTGCCTTTGTCGGGCGTATCGGGTTTGTAATATTCTTCGCGGTACATCATCATGATGATGTCGGCGTCTTGTTCGATCGCGCCCGATTCGCGCAAGTCGCTCATCAGCGGGCGTTTGTCGGTGCGCTCTTCGACTTTACGCGACAACTGCGACAGCGCAATGATCGGTACATGCAATTCCTTGGCCAAGGCTTTGATCGAGCGCGAGATTTCGGAAATTTCGGTTGCGCGGTTTTCGCCTTCGCGCGGCGAGGTCATCAGTTGCAGGTAGTCGATGACGATCAAGCCGAGTTTGCCGCACTGGCGATGCAGACGTCGTGCGCGCGCGCGCAAGTCGGTCGAATTGATCGCGCCGGTTTCGTCGATATAGATCGGCGCTTCGTGCAGTTTGCCCAAAGCGACGGTCATGCGATCCCATTCGTCGTCGGTCAGGCGTCCGGTGCGCAACTTGCTTTGATCGATGCGCGCTACCGACGAGAGGAAGCGCGTGGCGAGTTGCGGCCCCGACATTTCCAGGCTGAAGATGGCGACCGGTTGGCGCAATTCGACGCCGACATGCTCGGCGATATTCAGCGCGAACGCGGTCTTGCCCATCGCCGGGCGTCCGGCGACGACGATCATATCGCTGGGCTGTAGCCCGGAGGTCATTTTGTCGAGGTCGATAAAGCCGGTCGGCACGCCGGTGATATCCGATTGGCTGTCGCGCGCCAGCAATTCCTCCATGCGCTCGACCACGGCGCCGAGCAGCGGTTGGATCGCGACAAAGCCCTGCGAGTTGCGGTTGCCGGCTTCGGCGATTTCGAAGATGCGGCGTTCGGCGTCGTCGAGCAACTGTTTGACGTCGCGCCCGGCGGGGTTGAGCGCATTGCCGGCGATTTCGTCGCCGACGGTGACCAATTGGCGCAGAATCGCGCGTTCGCGCACGATTTCGGCATAGCGGCGGATATTCGCGGCGGACGGCGTGCTGTTGGCGATTTCGGCCAGGTAGCTTAGGCCGCCGGTCTGGTCGATTTCGTTCGATTGTTCGATCGATTCGAACACCGTGACCACGTCGGCGGGGCGCGCGAGTTGGCACAGCTTGCCGATATGGCGGAAGATGCGGCGGTGATCGTCGCGGTAGAAATCGGTTTCGCGCACCACGTCGCCGATCCGGTCCCAGGCGGAGTTGTCGATCAGCAGGCCGCCGATCAGCGATTGTTCGGCTTCGATCGAGTGGGGCGGCAACTTGAGTGCGGCCAGTTGCGGGTCGACGCTTGGGGAGGATTGAAAGGATCGAGCTTGCGCCATGATATGTGTCTCGGATGGAAAAACAAAAGGCCGCCGACGGAGTCGGCGGCCAGCTTAGGCGGTAGAACTTTGCGGCTACCCACTTAAGGCGGGGTAGGGTAGGTTGCGCTGAGCTTGCGAAGCCCAACTTCGCGGTGTTGGGCTTCCTATCGTCAGCCCAACCTACGGTCGCTTAGTGCTCGCCGAGGATGGACACGGTGACGGTCGCCACCACGTCGCTATGCAAGGCGATGCCGACCGGCGTGTCGCCGATGGCCTTGAGCGGGCCGTCCGGCAGGCGAATCGCCGATTTTTCGATTTTGACGCCTTGAGCGGCCAGTGCTTCGGCGATGTCGATATTCGTGACCGAGCCGAACAGGCGTCCGTCCATACCGGTTTTGCGCGTGATTTGCAGCATCAGACCGTCGAGCTTGGCGGCCTGAGCTTGCGCCGCCGCCAGCGCTTCGTTTTGCACGCGTTCGAGTTCGGCGCGCTTTTCTTCGAACACTTTACGGTTCGCGTCGGTGGCGCGCTTGGCTTTTCCGGTGGGGATCAGGAAGTTACGCGCGTAACCGTCCTTGACTTTGACGATATCGCCGAGGCTGCCGAGATTCGTCACTTTTTCCATCAAAATAATTTCCATCGTTCTTCTCCCTGATTACTGATGCAGGTCGGTGTAAGGCAGCAGCGCGAGAAAACGCGCGCGCTTGATCGCCGTCGACAATTGGCGCTGATAGCCGGTCTTGGTGCCGGTAATGCGCGCCGGCATGATCTTGGCGTTTTCGGCGATGAAATCTTTGAGGATTTCCACGTCCTTGTAATCGACCTCTTCGATTTTCTCTGCGGTGAAACGGCAGAACTTGCGCCGTTTGAACAGATTGCGATTCTTGTCGTCCTTGCGTTTCAGGTTGGTCTTACCCTTGGGTTTGAAAGCCATTTTCGGTTCCTTCGATAAATTCGATTTTACTTACATGTAATACCGGCGCGCGTCGTTTGAGGCTGCGCGACGCCAGAAATCCCGTGAGATGCAGTCGGTCGCCGGGGTTGGCGGCGTTGAGCGCCTGGGCCGGCGTTCCGGCGGCGATGCAGCTCATTTCGCATTCCACCTGCCGCTCGACCTCGGCTTCGAGCTGGGTCGACCGGTGCGTCAGTAGAAACTCCAGCACCGGAATTCCGGCCGGAGTGCGTCTGAGCGCGCCGCGTTCGAGCAACTGTCCCGACAGTTGCGTCAGATTGGCGACGCTGGGCGGCGGGGCGGGGATGTGGCGTTGCGAGATCATACTTAATCGACGGCGTGATAGCGTGGCTACGTTCGGATCGGCTTAAGCCGCCGCGACCGGCGCGTCCGTCGTTTGCGTCATCGAGCGCGATTTCTCTTCCTTCATCATCGGCGAAGGGGCGGTGACGGCCTTCTTTTGCTTGATGGTCAGGTGGCGCAGTACGGCGTCGTTGAATTTGAAGGCGTGTTCCAATTCGGTCAGGGTTTCGCCGTCGCATTCGATGTTCATCAGCACGTAGTGCGCTTTGTGAACCTTCTGAATGGGATAGGCCATTTGCCGCCGGCCCCAGTCTTCCATGCGGTGTATCGTGCCGTTACGACCGGTCACCAGGGTTTTGTAACGTTCGACCATCGCGGGCACTTGTTCGGACTGGTCCGGGTGCACGATAAATACGATTTCATAGTGGCGCATGCAATCTCCTTGCGGTTGGATAAATAGCTCTCCCGCATGCGTTACGGGTAGAGCAAGGGGAACCCGCGATTCTAGCAAGTTCGCTGTCAAGGGGCAATAGCAAGCGTGCTTTCAGGGGGCAGCGTTTCAGAGCATATCAATGAACTTGCAGATTGGCAGTTTGCATATACGGCCAGAGCAAGCGTCACTCTCTCCTTGGTGGCTGGAGTCTGCCGGATTTTGATGGTGAAGTAGCTGGTTGTATTCTCTCCTGGTTTA
>DATETD010000252.1:0-2559 GCA_035283885.1 Rhodocyclaceae bacterium | reverse complement strand
GCCCGAATTACGGATATTCCGCAAGCGCAGCGGAGCGAATATCTCATGTATCGTCTGATCGTCGTCGGTTTTTCGGCGGGCGGAATCGAGCCGATGCAACGCCTACTGGCCGGTTTGTCGGCGGATTATCCGCTGCCGCTGGCGGTGGTGGCGCATCTGCCGCCCGGCACCGGTGCGAGTTTCGGCGCAATTTTCAACACTGGGCGCAGCTTGCCGCTGGCCTTTGCTTATGACAAACAGCCAATCCGCGCCGGCGCCGCCTGGCTCGCGCCCGCCGATTATCATTTGCTGATCGAAAACACCGGCCATTTCGCGCTTTCGGTCGATCTCCCGGTTAACTATGTGCGCCCCAGCATCGACGTATTGTTCGAAAGCGCCGCCGCGTCCTACGGCAGTCGATTGATTGCAGTCACGCTCAGCGGCGCCAACTCCGATGGCGCAAAAGGCATGGCGCGCGTCAAGGAATGCGGCGGCATGACTATCGCGCTCGATCGACGCCATACCGACTATACCGTTCTGACCGATGCCGTGATGCAAGGGGTCAATGTGGATTATTGTGTCGCTATCGATGAAATCGTCACCTTATTGCGAGCCGTCCATTGAATCCGCCGAAGTTATCCACTCTGCCTAAAATTCTGATCGTCGACGATATCGCCGCCAATCGCTTGGCGCTGCGCACCCTACTCAAAGGAATCGACGCCGAGCTGCTCGAAGCCGACAATGGTTTCGATGCTTTATCCTTGTCGCTCGAAGAGGAATTCGCCCTGATTCTGTTGGATGTGCAAATGCCCGATATGGACGGCTTCGAAGTCTGCGAGCAACTGCGCGCCAACCCGCAAACCGCCGGCACTCCCGTGATCTTCGTCACCGCCGCCAACAAGGCCGACGAAGACCGAGTGTATGGCTACCTCAAAGGGGCGACCGATTACCTGTCGAAGCCCGTGAACGACCAGATCCTGCGCGCGAAAACCCAGGCGTTTCTGCGGATATATCGACAAAATCGCGAATTGAGCGAGGCGCTACAGGCGGCCCAGGCCGCCGACCGCGCCAAAGATGCTTTTCTCGCCAATATCAGCCACGAACTGCGCACGCCGCTGAATGTGGTGATCGGCATGGCGGAGTTGGCGCGACGCCAAAGCCGCGAGCCGCTGCAACGAAACTATCTCGACAAAGTCATGAACGCAGGGCAAACCCTCGC
This sequence comes from Rhodocyclaceae bacterium, assembly GCA_035283885.1. Lineage (GTDB taxonomy): Bacteria > Pseudomonadota > Gammaproteobacteria > Burkholderiales > Rhodocyclaceae > DATETD01. Next base: position 1,361 of record DATETD010000252.1, on the reverse strand, counting down.
GTATTTGATCGACGATTTGCTCGATCTGTCCAAAATCGTCGCGGGCCGATTGGAATTCGAACGCACCACGTTCCGCTTACGTCATGTGATTGCGCGTTGCAGTTCGGCCATCGCGTTTCGCGCCACCGAAAAGGGCTTGCGCCTGATCGAACACATCGACGACGCGACGCCCGACGTCGTGGTCGGCGATCCCTTACGCATCGAACAGGTGCTGATGAATCTACTCAGCAACGCCATCAAGTTCACCGCCGCCGGGCAAATCGAACTGCGCGTCGGCGTGCGCGCGCGCGAAGCACAGCGCGTTTGCCTGGCGATAGAAATCGAAGACTCGGGCATCGGTATGAGCGCCGAGGAAATAACATTATTGTTCAAACCCTTTTCCCAGGCCGACCCGACCATGAGTCGCAAATATGGCGGCACCGGGCTGGGATTGACGATCTGCAAGCATCTGGCCGAAATGATGGGCGGAAAAATCGGCGCCAGCAGCCGCAAAGACCACGGCTCCACCTTCCACGTCGCCCTCTGGCTCGATCTAGGTAAGGAGGACGACCTGCCTGCGGCGGAAGCGGCGACGGAGACGGAAGAGACGCCGCAGCGCTATCGCGACGTCCATATCCTCGTGGCCGAAGACCAGGTGCTCAACCGCGAAATCATCGATGCCCTGCTTTCCTCGGTGGGAATCACATCGCAGATGGTCGCCAATGGGCGCGAGGCGCTGGACGTACTGACGCAACGCGGCCCAGCCGCTTTCGATTTGGTGTTGATGGATGTGCAGATGCCGATTATGGATGGCTTGAGCGCCACGCGCGCCGTGCGCAGCCAAGCGGGTTTCGAATCCCTGCCTATCGTCGCCTTTACCGCCCACACCATGGAGCATGAAAGAGCGGAGGGCGCACAGGCGGGAATGAGCGACCATATCGGCAAACCGATCGACCATACGCTGTTTTACCGCACGCTGGCCAAATGGATTCCAGCCGCTAAACACACGATGGCGGCGCCCGACGAGGACACCACCTGCACCGACTGCCCGGCCATTTCGAAGTTATGCAAAATCGACGGACTGTCGAGCGCCGCCGGCATCGCCAACTTCGCCGGCAACGAAGCGCGCTTCCTCCACTGGCTGAGGGATTTCGTCGCGACGGCGCCGGAGACGACGCTGCAAATTCGTCACTTCCTCGCCGCAGGTTCGATCGAAGCGGCGCGACAAACGACGCACGCCTTCAAGGGACGGGTCGGCATGCTCGGCATGAAGGAACTTTACGCGCTGATCGTCGAACTCGAAAACGCCATCAAACGCGCCGAGCCGCCGCAGCCATGGCTGGAAAGAGCGCACCATGCCGTCGAAGACCTCTGTCGGCAAA
>DATETD010000251.1:0-9558 GCA_035283885.1 Rhodocyclaceae bacterium | reverse complement strand
ATCGCGTGCGAGCGCAGCGGGCAATGTTTCGACGGCCAATCGAGCCATCAGCTCGCTCGCCGAGGAATCCATGTGGAACGTGCGAAAGAAGGTTTGAGCGCTTGGTATGCTCCCGACGTTATCGCCGGTCACTTTCTTTGCCGGGGCGCTCTGGGTTTTTTTCTTCCTTTTTATGCAATTCTTTACGTTTTCGGTTGCTGTTTTTCGACATGATTATTGAATGTAATGGTAGGGGGTGAGATACGGAAGCATAATCGCCAGCCGATGCCGATTATCGCATTAAATTCTCTCATCCTCGATCCCAAACATCGCCCGCCTCATTCGCTACCGCCATCGGTCGTATCAATGGAATCTGACCCCATTGATACTTGATATGATGAAACTCGGCGCTGGCGGGACGGATGGCCACGATAAGGGCGAAAACAAACTGTCATTGCCGCTTAAATTCGACGACGAAACTCGGTCAAAATGCCATAATCCAGGCCGACTGTCCAACAACGGAACTTGCGGCATGAACTCGACGACACCGACGCAACGCGCGTTTTCCATCCTTCTGATCGCCAACGACGAACTCGGCAACGAGTTGGTGCGCGTGTGTGCGCGTCAGGCCGGTTTGATCGGCGACGATGGGTTTGGTTGGGTGGTGGCGCACTCCATCGAGGAAGGATGCGCCTTGCTGCGCGATTGCCGTCCCGATATGATTTTGTTGAATTTGTTGCAGTCCGATGCGAGCGGGAGCGCGGCGGTGCTGGCGATACGCCAGGCTTTGGTCGATATCTCCGCCGACTATGTGCCGGTGATTGTGCTGGCGCATCGAGAGCATGTGGCGCTGGCGCTGGAGACGGTGCAGGATGGGGCCGACGATTTCCTGATTTGGGAGTGCTTGAACGCCGAGGCCTTACAGCGTGCGGTGGACGGCGCCGTGCGGAACGCCACGCTCAGGCGCGAATTGGCGCAAACCCGTGAGCAGGCCGAGGCGGCGAACCACGCCAAAAGCCTGTTCTTGACGCGCATGAGTCATGAGATTCGCACGCCGATGAATGGAGTGCTCGGCATGATCGAGCTGGCGCTGGACGCCGAGATGTCGCCGAGCGCGCGCGACTGCGTCGAGTTGGCGCAGTCGTCGGCGAAAAATTTATTGTCTTTGATTAACGATCTACTCGATTTTTCCAAGGCCGAGGCGGGCAAGCTGGAGTTGGCGCGCGTGCCGTTCGATACCGTCGAATTGCTGTCGTCCTGTTATTCGTTGTTTTCCGCGCGCGCCGAACAGAAGGGCTTGGCGCTGAGGCCGTCGTTCGATGCGCGTCTGCCCGCGCGTTTGATGGGCGATCCGGATCGTTTGCGGCAGGCGATCATTCACTTGCTGGACAATGCGATCAAATTCACCGATAAGGGCTGGGTCGAATTCGGCGTTAGCGTCGAGGAAAGCTCGCCTGCCGGGGCGAGCCTGAATTTCAGCGTGCGCGATAGCGGCATGGGGCTGACGCTGGCGCAGCAGCGCACGATTTTCGACGCCTTCGCTCAGGTCGACACCACGGTGAGCTGCCAAAACGGCGGCACCGGGCTGGGCTTGGCGCTGTGCAGTCGTCTGATCGATTTGATGGGTGGCAAGGTCGGCGTCGACAGCGAGCTCGGGAAGGGGAGCTGCTTTCAGTTTTTATTGTATTTCGATTATGCCGTCGAGACGATTGCTGCGAGCGTCAAGCCATCGCCGACGATACTGCCTGCGCAGACCTCGCTTAAGGTTTTACTGGTCGAGGATAATACGATCAATCAGAAATTCGCGATGGCGGTGCTGGAAAAGCTCGGTCATCGGGCCGTGTTGGCCGAGAACGGCGAAGAGGCGGTGGCGAGGATTCAAGCCGAGCCGGACGCTTTCGATGCGATTCTAATGGATATTCAAATGCCCAAGCTCGATGGCTTCGGCGCGACGCGTATCCTGCGCGAAATGGGTGCGACTACGCCGATCATCGCGTTGACGGCGCATGCGATGAGCGGTTTTCGCGAACAATGCCTCGCGGCGGGGATGAGCGACTATTTGCTGAAACCGATCGGCAGCAGCGATTTGCGCAATCGCTTGAGCATGCTATGCGTTCAGCCGCGCGCTAGAGCGGAAATTTCCGCAACTTCGTTGCCGGCCATCGCCCCCGAGTCTGCCGCCATGACGCCGGGTGCGACGGCGGCGGACGACGCGTGTATCGACGATGTATTGGACACCGCCGCCGCCTTGGATCTACTCGATGGCGATACGGAGACATTGGTCATGCTGTTGGGGATCGTTTTGGAGCAGGTGCCCACCGACGGCGCGGAAATCGCGCGGGCGGTGCAAAACGGCAATGCGTCCGAGGTGCAACGCTTGAGTCATCGATTGAAGGGGAGTATGGGGGCGGTGGCGGCCGGGCGAGCGCATCGCGCCTGTCTGGCGCTGGAGGTGGCGGCAAAGCGCGGCGAGACGGCGAAGTTCGGCGATTTGTCGCAGCAACTGACGAGCGAACTCGAGCTCGTGTTGTCGGCGGTTTCCCGTTTTCTTTCGACTCGATAGGTAGGGCGCTACGCTCAGTCTGGAATAGAATTCGCGCTTCGACCGATTTTTTTCATTGGAGGGACCATGTCCAACCCGAAATACCGTCTTGTCACTCGTAGCGATTTTGATGGCTTGGCTTGCGCCGTGTTGCTCAACGAACTCGATATGATCGACGACATCAAATTCGTCCATCCCAAGGATATGCAGGATGGTAAGATCGAAATTTCCGAGCGCGACATCACCACCAATCTTCCCTTCGTGCCGGGCGTGCATTTGGCGTTCGACCATCATTTGTCGGAAACTTTCCGCAATCCCGGCGAGCGCCCGAATCACATCATTTATCCCGACGCTCCTTCCGCCGCGCGCGTGGTGTTCGAACATTACGGCGGCAGATCGCGCTTCCCTTCGGCGTTCAACGACATGATGGTTGCCGTCGATAAGGGCGATTCGGCGCAATTCAGCAGCGAAGAAGTCTTGCATCCCGAGGGTTGGGTGTTGCTGAATTATCTAATGGATTCGCGCACCGGTCTCGGACGGTTCCGCGAGTTTCGCGTCAGCAATTACCAGTTGATGATGGATTTGATCAGCTATTGCCGCGACCACGGCATCGACGATATCCTGAAACTGCCGGACGTAAAAGAACGCGTGGATTTATATTTCGATCATGCGGAAAAAGCCAAGGAGCAGATCGGGCGCTGCACCACGGTGTACGGCAATCTGGTGGTGCTGGATCTGCGGCAGGAAGAAACGATTTACGCCACGAATCGTTTTATGATTTACGCCTTGTACCCGCAGACCAATATTTCGATCCATGTCTTGTGGGGCGTGCAAAAGCAGAACACGGTATTCGCTACGGGGAAATCCATCCTGAATCGTTCGTCGAAAACCAATATCGGCGAATTGATGTTGTCGTACGATGGCGGCGGTCACGAAAATGCGGGCACCTGCCAGATCGACAACGAGCGCGCGGACGCCGTATTGAAGGAATTGATCGCCAAGATCAACGCGGACGGTTGAATTCGGCATCCCCTCGGCGCAATATTTTGGAATCGCACCGGTTGGGCTGAAAAGCCCGCCATGAGGGCTGAAATCGCTTGACGAAATCCTTGGTCGATGGTCTCATTTGCCATTAATTCGTTACTGAATGTTCACATTCTCAGCCGTTTTCTTGAGTACGCGACATGCCCATCACTCGATTAGCCGAAGCCTATTTGCATGCCTACCATGCAGGAGAAGACCCGCCGAATGGACTGGCGTTTCGTAAAGCGCTCGAACAGGCGCAACTCGACTATAGCCCAGACAGCTTGGCGCGCATTGACAGGTTGTTGCGGCAAATGCACGAGAAGCTTAATCCGCAATTCGATGTCTTTATCGATAAACAGGCCAATCGGAATTTTCTGTATCTGCTGTGTTTTTACATCGGCAAGGTAGTGGGGCGCTATACCCTGAGTCGGGTCGAGTGGTATTACCACGAAGAACTTTCCGGCGTGTTGCCGTCCGCCGAGATGGAAGGGATTCCTGACTGCTTTGGGACGTCTATAGCATGCATATTCGCACGCGACGGGCAGTTGGGCGGGTATTTCTTTCCCTTGTCGGCGATGCAGGACATATTGTTTGCAGGCGACGCTTCGCGTAGCGTGCTGGACAGCGCCGATAAATTCATGCGTCGCGCCGTAGGCGTTCCCGTACTGCGCTATTCGCCGGCAGGCGCGACGGCAACGTCTTTCGGAACCGACGTACCGGGAAGCATCGCCGAGGGGCTGCATCGCCTGGGCATGCTGGCGGGCGGGCAAGCGACATGGGCATTTCGCACGGCGCTGGAGAGCGGCTTGCAATTGGAGCCTCAATTCGCCGACGAAACGCCCGACGGTCAACGTCGGATCGTCAGCATGACGTATGGCGATGCTATCGAAACGGGTCGGTTACGCCTGCAACAACCGGAACCCGACATTGTCGGCGGCGTCCTGGCCTACGACGGTAACATCAATTTACCCAAGTTTCGCACCGATGCCCTGATAATCGAAGCGCAGTGGCATGCTCCCGCTGTGCGAGTGATATTGGCCGTGCCCTACCGCTCCGCCAATTGCCCAACCGGGTTTGCATTGCACAATCCGCGGGTGCTGGAATGCTCGTTGGATAGTGGATATTTGCCCGTGTTTGAAGCCGCGTTTTTTGCCGGTCTAGACAGCGTCAAACCGTCGGGTTTATGGGTAAATCGATTTGTCGATGAGGACAGTGCAGACAATCTGAATGTACGCATCGCAGAGCAAGCGGCAACGGATCAATCCAAAGAGCAACACGATCCGTTTGAGAATATTCGGCTCGACCAAATCGACATTCGCCAGTGTGTCGAATCCTTGTCGGCCAGCGAAACCGCCTATCTCGATGTGCCCATGCCTGGCTGGGTGCATGGCGACGAATTGAGAAGCCTGTTTCGCCGCATGCCCACCTTGCTGCGTACGGGGCGGGTGGTGTGGGGTTATCTGGTGCAGGCCAACCGGTTGTTGTTCGAGCGCGGCGAGCATGGGCATCCCGGCGAGGTGTTGTACGACCCGGCGGGCAAGCTGGGGCCTTCGGCGCTTAAGTCGGTAGCTCATCGATTGTTCGAACTGCGCTCTCAGCTTGAAGCGTTACGGGCGGGCGGCCCGCTGCAACCGGACATGCTGAGATTGGCGGAGCATTTCGAAAGCGAAATAGCAAGAGCATTTGCCTTGCCTGTTCCGCAGCAGATATCGCCCGATGGTCTGTTGGTCTCGACGACATATTTCGAGCGCCCTCATTTGCCCTTCGGCATGCTCGTGGCGTCGTTTTTTCCGCTACTCGTCAGCGATCGATATCCGGGTGAGGTAATGGTGTTGCCGTCGCGCTGGTGGCCGCAAGCGCTCCTGGAAATGTGGAGCGACTTAGATCGAGCCACGCGGCGGGCAGACTGGGAAGCCGCCTGGGCCAAGCTTGCTCTGGAGCGTAACGAGGAAGACGAACAGTATAGGCAAGCGCGCCTCGCGGCCATCCGGGGCTATGTGGCGCACGGCATCGAAGACGCACGCATCGTCGAACTCACCGATCTCGGTCTTCCGGGATTCAAACCCGACTGCATGCCGCCGCCGCTGGAATGGGAGTGGGAGTTGGAAGGCGACCTGTCCAGTCTGGCCGAGCAGTACACGAACGATGTCGAACGCGCGCGAGCGCGTGGCCAGCCGCTTATCGTTGAGCGGGCTAGATTGGCTTTTGCAACCCGCTACATCGCGCAAATGATCGGTCTGCACCGACTCATGTTGTGTCGCCAACGTGGCTGCGATCCCGAGCACTTTCGGATATGGGCGGACGAAATTCAGTACGTTGCGCTGGGGCTGGTGGTCGGTTGCGAGCAGTCGGCATTACGCATGGCGCGCATACTGTGTGCGGCTTGGCAACATCCGCAGGTGTACATCGATTTTGTGCGTCCGGAGGTGCGTGCGATTTTTATCGTGTTGGCGCACCATCTGGACGTTTCGCTTCCGCCTTTGACGGCGGTTAAGGAAACTCCCAAACTCAATGCGCTTTTGGCCGAGGATTGCTGGCTACGCGCTGACGCCGCTACGCTGGCGCCGCTAATCGAAGCGGCGTGCGAGGAGCATACCGAGCATGCTCCCGACGGCCCATTTCGCGGTTTGCCCATCGCGCTTGTGCTGATGTTTAAGCTGCGCGCGCAACACGGGCTGGAGAATCCGGCGATTTCGCATAAGATTTTGGCGTCGCCGCTGGGCGCATGGGCTAAATCCGCCACGTTCGATGCGGCGTTGGATCCCTTATTGTTTTCGGCGCTTGCGCGACTTAGTGCGCACGCCTATGACGAAGACGCAATCGAGGCAGCGGTGATTCGGCGCGAGACTTTGGCGGTACCGATCGAACTGGGTCGGCCTGCGCGAGGTGGAGAGGGCGGTAAACGTTCGGCGAAGGCGTCCCATCGACCCATGGTCGATGCAAAGCAGGATGAACCCGGGTTCGCTCTGGGGGCGTTTATTGGACTTGTCGTGTGTTTACTGCTGATTGCCGGTTGCCTAAAACTGATGTTTGCATTCAACATCCGAGGCGCGTTACTGGCTTTAATTGCCGGGGCGGCGGCCTTGCTCGCGTTTTTTGCACTGGCTTACGCTGTAACAATGTTTGGTTCGCTAAGGAAATGGTTGCAGGCGAAACGCTTGCGATAATGATCGCAAACCCGGTGGACCTACAATCGCCAAGCTGGCGGCGCCGGATCTGCGCCAGGAAGAAATCATTTACGCCACCAATCGCTTTATCCTAGAAAAAGCAGTTGTCCACGAAAAGCACGAAAAGAATCAAATGCATATCGGCTTTTTGGCACTCACCCGATGGGCGAACGGGCTTCCGGTGCAACCTATTGCTTTTGTTCGTGTCTTTCGTGCTTTTCGTAGATAAAAGAGGTTTTTAAGTTCTAGCGTTCGGCGATCCCCATTGCACTTGAATGCGCCGTCCAGCGGCGCTTGGCCCAGGCGCTCAGGTCGTCGAGATAGCAGTAGATCACCGGCACAACCACCAACGTCAGCAGCGACGAGGTGATGACGCCGCCGATCACGGCCTGCCCCATCGGCGCGCGTTGTTCCGAGCCTTCGCTCAAGGCGAAGGCCAAGGGCGCCATGCCGAACACCATCGCCAAAGTCGTCATCAGGATCGGGCGCAACCTCACCTTGGCGGCGTGCAACAAGGCGGTTTCGCGATCCATAGGCGCGGCGTCGACACCGTGACCGTGGATGCCCTCGCGGGCGCGAATCGCGAAGTCGATCAACAGAATCGCATTCTTGGTCACCAAGCCCATCAACATGACGACGCCGATAATGCTGAACATATTCAGCGTCGAGCGGAACAGCAGCAGGGCCAGCACCACGCCGATCAGGGTTAAAGGTAGCGAGCTCATCAAGGCCAGCGGCTGGAGGAAGCTCTTGAACTGGCTGGCTAAGATCATGTAGATAAAGACGATGGCCAAGCCCAACGCGCCGACGGCGTACTCGAAAGACTCGTTCATGTTCTTGGTCGAACCGCCGAAACTGTAGCGGTAGCCGGGTGGGAAGGCGGTCGCGTCCAGCACCGCCTTGATGTCGTTCGAAATCTCGCCCGAACTGCGACCCAGGGCATTGGCGTCGATGGTGATCTCGCGGCTCATATCGCGCCGGTTGATCTGATTCGGGCCGGTCGAGGCGCGCACCTCGGCCACTTGGGACAGACGCACGACGCGCGTCGAGCCGTCGGCGGCGGGCGCGATAGTCAGCGGCAGTTGCGGTAGATCGGATACGGCGTCGCGTCCGTCCGGCGCCAGGCGCACGACCACGTCGTAGTTCTCGCCGTCCGGCGCGCGCCAATTGCCCACCGTGGTTCCCGCCAATAAGGTGCGTAGCGTAGCGGCCAGCGCATTGACATTGAGTCCCGCATCGGCCGCCGCCTCGCGCTTGACCTCGATCGCCACGGTCGGTTTGTTCGGCTTCAGCGTCGTGTCCAAATCGACCAGTCCGGGGATTTTCAGGATCTCGCGCTGGATTTGTTGGGAAAGCCGTTCCAGCTCGCCCAGATCCGGCCCCTGAATCGAAAATTGCAAACTTTTGCCGCCTCCCAGGTCGGTTTGGCCGATATTCGTCACGACGATGCCGGGAATGGCAGCGAGCTTGTCGCGCAGCGGCTGGGCCAGATCGGCCACCGAACGCGCGCGATCCTTGCGGTCGACCAGGCGCACATAGACCGCGCCATAAATCTTGCCGGCGGCAAAGCCGCTGTTGATCGTGGTGACGGTGTAGCGCACCTCGGGCAAGTCGCGCAGTATTCGGTCGATCTGCTTGGCGCGCGCCTCGGTCACCTCCAGACTCGATCCCACCGGGGTGTAGAAGTTGATCTGCGTCTCGGATAGGTCGGCCTTGGGCACAAACTCCTTGCCGACGCCGCCCAGCAGCACGAAGCTGAACAAAAAAGTCCCCAGGGCGATCATGAGAGTGCTGCCCTTATGGCGTAGCGACCACGTCAAAATCGCCTGATAGGCGGCGGACAGCCATTCGGTGAAGCGGTCGAATTGCAGCGTGATGCGGCCTAGGGTTTTGTCGTAGACCGTCAGCGGCGGGCCGCGATGTGCGCCATGCGCTTGCGGATCACGCCAGACGCTCGACAGCATCGGGTCCAGCGTGAAGCTGACGAACATCGAGATCAACACCGCCGCGACGATGGTGATGCCGAATTCGTGAAAAAACTTGCCGACGATGCCGCCCATGAATCCGATCGGCAGAAACACCGCGACGATGGATAAGGTGGTGGCCAGCACCGCCAAGCCGATCTCGGCGGTGCCGTCCAATGCCGCTTGTTTTGGCGAGGCGCCCATCCGCACATGACGCACGATGTTTTCTCGCACCACGATAGCATCGTCGATCAGCAGTCCCACACACAAGCTCAGGGCCATCATCGTAATGTTGTTGATCGTGAAGCCGAACAGATACATGAACAAAAAGGTGCCGATCAGGGCGATCGGCAGCGTCAGCCCGGTAATGATGGTCGAGCGCCAGGAATTGAGGAACAGGAAGACGATCAGCACCGTCAGCGCCGCACCTTCGAACAAGGTGCGCTGCACGTTCGCCACCGAGATGCGGATGCCGCGCGAATTGTCGCGGTTGATCTCGGTGCGGATGCCGACCGGCGTCACGGCGGCGGCCTCTTTCAATGCCTTGTTCAGCCCGTCCACCACCGCGATGGTGTTCTCGCCCTGGCTTTTCTGCACGCTCAACAACACCGTGCGCCGGCCATTGTAGAGCGCCAGACTTTCGGTTTCTTGCGGGCCGTCGACCACATCGGCGACCTGCCATAGCTTTACCGAAACGCCCGCCTTGCGCGCCACGACGATATCGCGAAAATCGTCGGGCGTCTTCAGCCGCGCATCGATCTGCACTACGCGTTCTTGCTCGCGCGCGCGAATCGCGCCGAGCGGCAGTTCCTGGTTTTCGCTCCTGACCGCCGCCAGCACCTGATCGACGCCGACGCCCAGCGCCTCCATCGCCTGAGGA
>DATETD010000250.1:0-4655 GCA_035283885.1 Rhodocyclaceae bacterium | reverse complement strand
TCTTTTTGGGGCCGGCGGGCGCCTTGCTGTATCGCTTGGCGCTGGTATTCTCCGAGACTTGGGGCGGGCGTAGCGAACTGGAGTTCGGTCGATTCGGCGTGTTCGCCCGACGCGTCTTCGACTGGATCGATTGGGCGCCGTTACGCGTGACGGCGGCGACCTTTGCCATCGTCGGCGATTTCGAGGATGCGGTGAACTGTTGGCGCACCCAGGCGGCGCGTTGGCCCGAAAGCGGCTCCGGGATACTTTTGGCGAGCGGTGCGGGCGCGTTGGGCGTCAGGTTGGGAATGCCGCTGCACGAATCGATGCAAGAATCGAACGAGTTAGGCGACCGTCCCGAATTGGGTGTGGGCGATGAGGCCGATCTCGGGTTTATGCAAAGCACTGTGGGTTTGGTGTGGCGCAGTCTGGTGCTGTGTCTGGCGTTGCTGGCGTTGGTCTGGGTATCCGGTTGGGTATCGGGCCTGGTGAGTGGTTAATTCTATTACGGGAGATTTTTATGGCGGATAAGAGAGAAGTCGTAGTATTGAGCGCCGTGCGATCGGCGATCGGCACGTTCGGCGGAGCGTTGAGCACCATGGAGCCGCACGAATTGGGCGGTCTGGTGATGAAGGAGGCGATCGCGCGTGCTGCGGTCGATCCGCAGCAGATCAACTATGTGACCGTCGGCAATTGCGTGCCGACCGATTGGCGTTACGGCTATGTCGCGCGCGTCGCGTCGATCCAGGCCGGATTGCCGATGGAGTCGGTGGCGATGGCGGTGAATCGTCTGTGTTCGTCGGGCTTGCAGGCGGTGGTGTCGACCTCGCAAGCGATCATGCTGGGCGATTGCGATTTCGGCATCGGCGGCGGCGTCGAGGTGATGTCGCGCGCCACCTATATGTCGCCGGCCATGCGCTCGGGCGCGCGTATGGGCGACACCGCGATGGTCGATTCGATGGTGGCGATTCTGAGCGATCCGTTCGGCGTCGGCCATATGGGCATCACCGCCGAAAACGTGGCTGCCAAGTGGGGCGTCACACGCGAAGAGCAGGATGCGCTGGCGCTGGAGTCGCAACGTCGCGCCGCGAATGCGATCGCCGAAGGACGTTTCAAGTCGCAAATCGTACCCATCGTGCAGAAGACGCGTAAAGGCGAAGTCGTGTTCGACACCGACGAGCATGTCAAGGCGAACACCACGGCGGAGGTGCTGGCGAAGATGAAGCCCGCCTTCAAAAAAGACGGCACGGTGACGGCGGGCAACGCCTCGGGGATCAACGACGGCGCCGCGTTCCTGGTGTTGGCCGGTGCGGACGCCGCCGCCAAAGGCGGATATAAGCCGATGGCGCGATTGGTGACCTACGCGGTTGCAGGCGTACCCAACGATGTGATGGGCGAAGGCCCGATTCCGGCGACCAAGCTGGCGCTGCAACGCGCCGGGTTGACGCTCGACCAGATGGATGTGATCGAATCCAACGAAGCCTTCGCTGCACAGGCGATTGCGGTGTCCAGAGCATTGAATCTGGATATGGCGAAGACCAATCCGAACGGCGGCGCGATCGCTTTGGGTCATCCTATCGGCTGTTCCGGCGCATTTATCGCCATCAAGGCCTTGTACGAACTACAGCGCATCAATGGCCGTTACGCCTTGGTGACGATGTGCATCGGCGGCGGTCAGGGAATTGCGGTGATCTTCGAACGGATGTAAAGAGATTTGAAAATCTGTCCACGAAAAACACGAAAGACACGAACACGCTAGAAGCGCCGAAAGACGGATATTCCTGAGAACTTTTTCGTGCTTTTCGTGCTTTTCGTGTTTTTCGTGGACAACTGCTTTTTTCGACTTAGACCCCTTGCTTCAAGCTGGCCTCGATAAACTGATCCAGATCGCCGTCCAGGACGCTTTGCGTATTGCCGACTTCGACATTGGTGCGCAAGTCCTTGATGCGCGATTGATCGAGCACATACGAGCGAATCTGATGTCCCCAACCGATATCGGTTTTCGAATCTTCGAGCTGCTGCTGCTGCGCTTGACGTTTGCGTAACTCGGCCTCATACAAGCGCGACTTCAGCATCGCCATCGCTTCGGCGCGGTTACGGTGCTGCGAGCGGTCGTTTTGGCATTGCACCACGATATTCGTCGGCAAGTGGGTGATGCGGATCGCCGAATCGGTCTTGTTGATATGCTGACCGCCCGCGCCCGAAGCACGGAAGGTGTCGATGCGCAAATCCGCTGGATTGATATCCACCTCGATCGAATCGTCGACCTCCGGATAGACGAACACCGAAGTGAAGCTGGTATGGCGTCGCGCATTCGAGTCGAACGGCGACTTGCGCACCAGGCGGTGTACGCCGGTTTCGGTGCGTAATGTGCCGTAGGCATATTCCGCGGTCACCTTGAGCGTGGCGCTCTTTAAGCCGGCAACATCGCCTTCGGACTCTTCGAGTACTTCGACCGTAAAGCCTTTGCGTTCGCAATAGCGCAGATACATGCGCAGCAGCATCGCAGTCCAATCTTGCGCCTCGGTGCCGCCCGCGCCCGACTGGATTTCGACGAAACAGGGGTTGGGATCGAGCGGATTGTTGAACATGCGGCGGAATTCTAGGCCGCCGACTTCGGTTTCGATTTCGGCCAGATCGGTTTCGACCGCGACTAAGGTGTCCTCGTCGTCTTCGCTCTTGGCCATCTCGAACAGCTCGCGACCATCGGCGAGTTGCTGGCCGATGCGGTCCAGGCCCAGCACCACCGCTTCGAGCGCCTTACGGTCGCGGCCCAAGGTTTGCGCCTTCTCGGCATCGTCCCACACCTTGGGATCTTCGAGCAGGCCGACGACTTCTTCTAAACGCGACGCCTTGGCATCGTAGTCAAAGATACCTCCGCAGTTCGAGTTCGCGGGACTTGAGATTGCCGATAGTGTTGGCGACGGTATTGAGGCGTTCGGCTTCCATGACGTTCCTTTGAGGGGCGAAGAAAACCGCGCATTATACCTCCCGCCGCCGCTCGCCGCCAGCGATTACAAGGAGTTATGGGAACCGTCGCATAAAGCGCCGTTTTTGCTCTGCTTGCAGCCGCAGAAATACACCGTCTTGTCTTCGGTCGCGCTGTACGGAATGGGCGCGAAAACGCTGCCTTGATGGCTGCCGTCGCAGAACGGCTGATTCTTGCTCATGCCGCAGGAACACCAGTAATAATCCTTGCCCTTTTCAACCTCGACGGCGAATGGGGTTTTGGCGGCGATTTTTGCTGTGCTCATGCTGTGCTCCAGGGGGATGTAAGAGCCGCACACTATAGCGAGCTTCGATCGCCGTCGGGTCGGCGAGATGGCAATGCTGGGTTGCGAAAATCGCAGCAATCGCGCCGACGGGTAAAAGTCGGCGCTGGCGAGACGGTTGCGACTACTTCCAACCGGCGCGGTCGTAGATGCGTTGCGCCGCTACGGCGTTTTTCGCCAGCGTCGCGACCGGCAGGGTGTCGGCTTTAAATTTGCCCATGGCGTCGAGTGCGGGGTTTTTGATCGTAACTTGAGCGACCACCGGCCATTCGTTGTTGCCGTCGGCAAAGTAGCGTTGCGCGTCGTCGCTCGCCAGATATTCGAGGAACTTGACGGCGGCCTCCTTGTTCGGCGCGGTCTTGAGCATGCCGCCGCCGGAGACGTTGATATGCGCGCCCTGATTCTTCTGGTTGGGCCAGACGATGGCGACTTTTTCCATCAGTTGCCGATCTTCGGCCTTGTCGGAACGCAGCAGCCGCGCCAGGTAGTAGGTGTTCGACACCGCGACGCCGCATTCGCCGGCGGCGACCGATTTAATTTGATCGGTATCGCCGCCTTTGGGTTGGCGTGCGAAATTCTGCACCACGCCGCGCGCCCATTCTTCCGCTTTGGCTTCGCCGAGGTGGGCGATCAACGAGGACATCAGCGAGAGGTTGTAGGGATGGCTGCCGGAGCGCGAGCACACTTTGCCCTTGAGTTTGGGGCTGGCGAGGTCTTCGTAATTTTGCACCTCCTCGGCTTTGATCGACTCGCGGTTATAGACGATGACGCGCGCGCGCGTCGAGAAGGCGAACCAGTCCGGGCTGCGCAACTGGGCCGGAATGCGCTCTTCGAGCAGCTTGGATTTGACCGGGGCAAACAGACCCAACTCGTCGGCGCGCGCTAGGCGCGCCGCATCGACGGTGATGAACACATCCGCCGGGCTGTTGGCGCCTTCGTTACGGAGGCGCTCCAGCAACTCGTCTTCCTTGGCTTCGATCCGGTTGATCTTGATGCCGGTCTGCTTCGTGAACGTGGCGTACAGCGCCTCGTCGGTCTGATAGTGGCGCGCGGAATAGAGATTCAGCACTTTTTCCTGTGCGGCGACGCCAAAAGCGAGCGTGCTCGATAACAGCGCGGTCGCCAGCGTGCGCGAGAGTGTGAGATTGGATTTCATCGTCCTTGTTTCCTCTGCGGGGTTTGGATGGACGAAGTTTACATGAGAACTATTCTCAATTGCAAGCGGTGTCGACAATCCGTTGCGCCAGCCCCAAAGTCGGCGCTGGCGCGCCGGTCGATCAGTATTCCTTTTTGTCGGTCCACATCGCCGTATTGAAGCGGACGACGCGATTGCGCCCGGTTTCTTTGGCTTGGTAGAGCGCCACGTCGGCAAATTTGACGGCTTGCCAGAAGGTGTCGCTGTCG
>DATETD010000249.1:0-2444 GCA_035283885.1 Rhodocyclaceae bacterium | reverse complement strand
GGCGCCGCCGACGATGGCGCCGTCACGACCATGCAGCGATTGGCCGATCAGCGCCCCGGTTCCCCCGCCGATAATCGCGCCGACGATGGCGTCGTTCGCCTGCGCGGCGTTGCCGCCAAATAAGCCGATGGACACCAGGCTTGCAACGATAGCTATTCCGGTTTTCATTTCGTTCTCCAAATTCGAAGGTGGTCGATACATTCGATGGCCTGGGCCATTACGCCGGATAACGCAGGCCATGGAGAGCTGGCCGACGGAAATTACAATGAATTACAATCCGTTACCGGGCGGGGCACGTCAAGCCTTGCGGCGTTTGCGGTCGGAATAGGCCGCGGCCAAGGCCTGCGCCAAGGTGACCGGCTTGCTCGACCAGACCTCGTCGATGACGTTTGCGCATTGCTCGCGCGTGTCGACCATAATGCCGTCCAGCATCAAGCGCATAACGCCGCCGCCACCGGCCACGGTGGTGTGTATCAAGACGGCCTTACCCTCTTCATAGGCTTGCTTGATCATCTCCCGATTGACTTCCGTCCCGTCGTGCAAATAGTAATAATTCATGCGTTCCTCCGAATAAAGGGAAATTGGGCGGCTATATTACCGCGCTACGCTGCCGTTGGACGAGTATGGATCGAACTTGAACATCGATATCGCCCTATGAGATATGTGGATTCAAGTACGGCATGCGGTTGCGTCGGAGTGTCGGAGTCGGCGATTTTCGCCGGGCGCATGATGCTCGAGGCGACGCGGCAGGATTATGGCGTACGAAGTTAGTGCAAACGGAGCTTTGGGACGATTTGCGCGAGGAACTTAAGGCGCGCCGATGCGCTCATGCCGATAAGAAAAAGCCGTCCGCGAAAGACACGAAAAGCATTCCATATAGGTATATATCCCTGGAAACCGCCTAACCCGCTGTAACTCGCCTAGACCTGAATATTCATTATGTCGTGATACGCCGTCACGAGCTTATTGCGCACTTGCGTCATCTGCTGGAACGAAAGACTGGCTTTCTGCAGGTTGATCATGACGTCTTGCAAGTTGACGTTGCTTTGCCCGCTCGAAAAATCCTCGGCCATTTTATGGGCGTCTTGTTGCGCCGCATTGACTTGGTCGATGGTGCTCTTCAGCACTTGGGCGAAGTCCGGCCCCCCCGGTACAGGGGCGGTCGATGCGTTGGCTGGTTTCCCGGCCGCGAGCGCGGACGTGGAACGCAGTTCCGAGAGCATCTGATCCATCTGTCGAGTGTCGATAGCCATGGGGCGGGAGAATACCTGAATTTGTTCAGAATGGGAATAGCAATTGCCATGCCCGTTTTTATGCTCAACTAGTCGTCGGTATCGTCCTTGTAAAAACCTTCGGCGCGATACTGATTGAGCTTGTAACGCAAGGTTCGTTCCGAGATGCCGAGCGCGGCCACGGCCTTTTTGCGCGAACCGCCGAATTTCGCCAAGGTATCAAGGATATGCTGACGTTCGAGATCTTTCATATTCGCACCGGGTTGCGCGGCAGCGTATGCAGCAGGTGGAGCAACAGGCGGCGTTGCAGGCGCGGCGACGGCAAAAGTCGGCGCTGGCGGGACGGCGGCGGCGGCAACGGATGCCGAAAAAACGGTCGGGGATGACGCAAGAGCCGGAGTCGCGGCGGCTAAAGGGGCCGCTAAGGGGGTTGCGATCGCCGCCAACGGCAGGCTTTCGGCCTCGACCACTTCGCCCGGCGTCATAATCAGTGCGCGTTGCACCACGTTTTCGAGTTCGCGCACGTTGCCGGGCCAATGGTAGGCGGCAAGTCTGGCTTCCGCCGCAGCGGCAAATCTTGCCGCCCTGCGCGTCGAAGCCGCCAAACGCGCCAGACAATGGCGCGCCAAAGGCACGATATCGCCGGGCCGCGCGCGCAACGCCGGGATTTCGAGCGGAAACACATTCAAGCGGTAATACAAATCTTCGCGGAAACGCGCGGCGCGCACTTCGCTCGCCATATCGCGGTTGCTGGTCGCCAACACGCGAATATCCAACGGCACCGGCTTTTTGCCGCCGACGCGCTCGACTTCGCGCTCCTGCAATACGCGCAGCAGCTTGGCTTGCAAACCCAAAGGCATTTCAGAGATTTCGTCGAGCAGCAAGGTGCCGCCGTTGGCTTGTTCGAACTTGCCGGCCTGGGCGGTCTGCGCGCCGGTGAAGGCGCCCTTTTCGTGGCCGAACAAGGTAGCTTCGAGCAGATTGTCCGGAATCGCCGCGCAGTTGATCGCGACAAACGGCCCCGAGGCGCGCGGCGATTGATCGTGAATATAGCGCGCAAAGACTTCATTACCGACGCCGGATTCGCCCGTCAATAATACGGTCGCATCGGTCTTGGCGACGCGCGCCGCAAGCAAGAGGGTTTCGCGGGTTTTAGGATCGGCGGCGATCACGCCGTCGGCAGGCGGCGGCGGCACCGCGTAGCGGGCGATC
>DATETD010000248.1:0-5380 GCA_035283885.1 Rhodocyclaceae bacterium | reverse complement strand
GGAATTCAATTCGGGAACCGAAGCCGTGATTTCGCTGGCCGAAAAACAAGGGCGACTGGCGATTTAGACACCGAGCCGTCCCGCCAGCGCCGACTTTCGCGCGTCGGCAAACCAACGCCAAACGCCACATTCAGGCCGGCTAGGCTTTTATCGGCGACTTCCGCGCCTGCTCGAATTGCTGCCGAAAGTGCTTTTCGACTTTCTTGGGATCGAAGTCGAGAAAAGTGCCGCCCGCGGCGAAATGCGTGATAAAGACGACGCCGATCGCATAGGTTCCCGCCGCGACGAACGCGGGTAGCGCGGCGATCGCGACTGCAGTGCCGACGAACGGCACGAATTTGCTCAAGCTGATCGCGCCGCCGGCCAAGGTTCCCTGTAGCAGCATCGCCATCAGCGTAGCGATCGACGATTTGGCCGCCGATTCGCGGAACGGCACATGATAGTGCGCCGATAACCGATTCAGCATGCGCAGTTGCACCGCGAAAATGGCGGCAAGATCGAGTCCGGGCACCGGCACGAAAGCGGCGCCCGCCGCCCAGGGAAGATGATGCTTGACCAAGGCCAAAGCCTGCTGCTCGCGATCGATCGCCGCGCGCTCCGGCGCAATCGAAATATCGGGTGCAACGGACGCATCGGAGACATCGGAGACATCGGAGACATCGGCTACATCGGTTACGGCGACAGGAAGCGCGACAGCGGTCGCGACGAGATGCGCGTTCGATGCTTTAGCATGCTCGAACGTCGGCTCGGGTTCGGCCCCGGCAATAAACGTCTCGGCCAAGGCGTCGATATCGCTGATCGATGGCGGTATTTTCGTATGTTGCTTCGGGGTGCGGGTGATGACCATCAACTCGTCCTTTCTTGAAATCGATCGAAGATCTCCGCCATCAACATGGCAAGCTCCGCCGCCGCCTTTTTGTTGAGCGGACGGTATTCGGCCACGCTACGGCCAAGGCCGAACGCGCTGCCATAGACGCTGCGCGCGCCGATGGCGACATCCAATAGCGTGATTTCGCTATAGTCGCGAATCGCGGCCAGCGTATCGCGATTGTCCTTGCCATGGGATTTGGCGCGATTCAACACCGCAAAAACGCGAACATCGCGAATCGCCCGCGCTTCCTCGACGATCGCCAGAATATCGTCTATCGCCCAGATTTCGACCGACTCGGGGGCGATCGGCAACAAAAGTATGTCGGTCACCAGCAATGCGGCGCGCAGCGCATTCGAATCTTTGCCGCCGACGTCGATGACGATATCTCGGTAGTGTTCCTTCAACGCATCGATCCGCCGCCGCAAGGCGCTCGCATCGTCGAGCAGCACGCATGGAACGATCGGCGCCAAGCCCGCTGCGGCGCGTATCTCGATCGCCTTGCCGATGCTGCCTTGTTTAGGGTCGCCATCGATCAACAAGGTATCGACGCCGGCGCGCAGCCGCTCGATGGCGATATTCAGCGCCAAGGTGCTTTTACCCACGCCGCCCTTGGTATGGCCGACTGTTACGATCATGACAAATCCACCTTTCCATCACGCAAAATTGAAGCGCGCCGACCGCAAGGCGGCGCGCCGACAGTCGGAAATCGTCGCGGCAAGACCGGAGGCCCGAGATTCCCTGCGAAATAACGGCCCGATTCGGCCTCGCCCGCGAATATTACCCCAAACGCTTGCCGCTCATAGGGGCTGGGCTGCTGGATGAAACCTTAGAGCCTGTGAAGAAATCGTCGCGAGCGCCCCGAGTGCAAGGCGGACGGAGCACAGCGACGAGACATATCAAACGGATAGGCGAGGAGCGAGCACCGTCCAACGCAGCAATCGGGGCGCGCAGCAGATTTATTCACAGGCTCTTAGCCGACGGGCGTCCCGAAGTGACTGTCTATCCATGCCCCGGCGCTGGCCAGCGTCAGTTTGAAGTCGGGTTTGACGCGCCGCCGCGCCAGCGGCTCGCCAGCGGCGTCGTGCGCCGCCAGCAGGGCATGGGGATCGTACTCGTCGGCCACGACATCGAGCGTGACATCGATCCGCCCGGACGCGGTGTTGACGCTGAATTTCTTGTGGTGCAGCGCATGCCGTTGCTGCTCGTGGCGACGCAACACTTCGGAAGCGGTTTTGACCCAAACGCCGAACGCCGCCGCGTCGAGCGGCTTGGGATTCTTCTTGTCGCGCCCCATGGTCCAGGGCGCCACTAAGACAGGCTCGTCTTCGCCGGCTTTGACCATTTCTACCGCCCAACCTTCGTCGTCTTCGTTTTTGACGACGCGCGCGGTCCATCCATTGTCGCTCCAGAGCCGCGGCTCGCGAATGGCGGCAGGCGCCTCGCCTTCCAGCGCAGACGGCGATGCAGATACGGTCATAACTTGGGGAAGCGGCTATGCCCGCGCGCTGGGCAGAAAGCGCGCAATGGTGGTCAGCAAATCGTCTTCGGCGACCGGCTTGCCGAGGTAGGCGTCGCATCCGGCCCAATTGCCGCGAAATTTGTCGAACATCGACGATTTACTGCTCAACATCACAACGGCGGTTTTCTTCTTGAAGTCGGGATTGCTCTTGATGCGCTTACAAACTTCATAGCCATCGATGCCCGGCATCATCACGTCGAGAAAAATGCAGGTATATTTTTTGAGCTGCGCCATATCGATGGCCTGTTCGCCGCTTTCGGCATAATCGACGTCGAAATTGAACGGCGCCAGCTTGATGCGCATAAAGGCTCTGACGGTCGCGCTATCGTCGACCACCAATACGGAGTCTTTCGGCGGCGACGGTATCGGCGGCGGAACATAGGGGGCAGCGGGAGCGGAAGGAGCGGTAGGCGGCGACGCGGGCGCGCGACTAGTGTCGTTGGCCTCCTGACGAACCGGCGCTTGCTGCGGTTCTTCGACGCTAGAATCTTTGCGACTGCGCACAATCAAGGCCGATTGCATCAATTCGTCCAACTGCTCGAACAGCACGCGCCAGCGTATCGGCATTTGAATGAAGGGCCAGCCGACTTCGACCGGGTTGCGACCGATAAGCAGCGCCGGCGAAAGCACGTTCGGCGCATACGCCTGCAACTTTCTCAAGGCCTCGGCGTTGTCGCCATTGACGAGATACACGTCGACGCGCCGACTTTCCGGCTCAGTCTCGACATATGAAAACTTCCGTCTCCCGGTCAGGCGGAAGGTCGACGCGAACATGGTCTTCTCGGCTTCGGAAAAACCAAGCAGCGCAAGACTGAAGCTATGAGTCTCATCGGAAGATTGATTTGCATCGGTTGCTGGATTCATCGCAAAAAGTCCTAAGTGAAGCGAAAAGAAGGATAGGAGAGAAAATCGAACGCAGACCCCATAGTATCCTTGAGCGCTTCCACTCGGTCAATGCCAATTTTACCGATTCCAGTCCACACTAAGGCGCACTGCGGGCCGCGCCTATCCGTCCCGCCAGCGCCGACTTTTACGCCATGGGCGAGTCTGCCTCGGCGCCGCTTCAGCGAAATACTACGGTCTTATTTCCATGCAATAACACCCGATCTTCGAGATGGTAGCGCAGCCCACGCGCGAGCACGGTCTTTTCGATATCTTTGCCATAGCGCACCATATCTTCGACCGAGTCGGAATGGTCGATGCGGATCACGTCCTGGTCGATGATCGGTCCTTGATCGAGTTCGGCGGTGACGTAATGGCAGGTCGCGCCGATCAGCTTGACGCCGCGCGCATGGGCTTGGTGGTAGGGTTTGGCGCCGATAAACGACGGCAGGAAGGAATGGTGGATATTGACGATGCGCCCCGGATAGGCGCTGCAAAAATCCTCGGGCAGAATCTGCATATAGCGCGCGAGCACCAAGGTGTCGCAGCGCACCTCGTCGACCAGTCGCCGCACTTCGTCGAACGCCGCCTGACGTTTATCGGGCGCGATCGGCACATAAAAATACGGGATGCCGTGCCATTCGACCACGCCGCGAAACGTCTCGTGATTCGAGATGATGCAGGCGATTTCGATCTCCAGTTCCTTCGACTGCCAACGCGCCAGCAAGTCGTAGAGACAGTGCTCTTGCTTGCTGACCAGAATCGCCACGCGCTTTTTGACCGCCGAATCGCCAATGCGCCACTCCATATCGAGCTGCTGCGCCAAGGGCTGAAAGCGTTGGCGGAATTCGGCCAACGCGAACGGCAGCGAATCGGCTTTGACTTCCATGCGCATAAAGTAGCGCTCGGTCACGTCGTCCGCATGAAAACTGGATTCGAGTATCCAGCCGTGATGTTCGGCGATAAACGAGGTGACGCGCGCGACGATGCCGACCCGATCCGGGCAGGAGGCCGTCAGGGTGTAACGACGCGGCTGCATCTCAGATCCGCCGACTTGCCGCGTCGATCTGCGCACGCATTTCGGCGTAATTCCAGGTGACGGGAAACTGCGGGAATTCGTCGATCACGTTCTGCGGCGGATGGAACAGAATGCCGGCATGGGCCTCGCTCAACATCGCGGTGTCGTTATACGAATCGCCCGCGGCGATCACCTTGAAATTCAGCTCCTTAAAGCGGCGCACCGACTCCATCTTCTGATTCGGCATACGCAGATGGTAATTCACCAAACAACCGTCGGCATCGGCTTCGAGCTTGTGGCAAAACAATACCGGCATACCGAGTTGCGCCATCAATGGCATGGCGAACTCATAGAAGGTATCCGATAAAATCATCACTTGATAATCGCGGCGCAAGGCGTCGAGAAATTCACGCGCGCCGGGCAAGGGCGCCATACCGGCGATCACCTTTTGGATGTCGGGCAAGCCGAGTTTATGTCGGCGCAACAAATCGAGACGAAATTTCATCAACTTATCGTAATCCGGCTCGTCGCGCGTGGTGCGGGTGAGCGCCTGGATGCCGGTCAGCCGGGCAAATTCAATCCAGATTTCAGGGACAAGCACGCCTTCAAGATCGAGACAAACAAGTTGCACTGACATTCTCCAATAAAATTAAGGGTCGCGCTGCCGGTCCGGCCAGCCGGGGACGGCGTTGAAAAGCGCGGATTTTACCTGAAGGCATCGTCCGGGACGGCGCATCCGTCCCGCTGGCGCCGACTTTCAAGCGCGCCGTTACCTCGTCGCACATCTCATATGAGCGTTCAGAATCGAGGCATCAGCGGCTACCGACTCCCGGCGGCGGTTCGAAATCCGGGAAGGAGGTCGGCGTGCGCGGGGCGGGAGTGGCCGTGGTCGAGCTGCTGCCTGGACTGGGGGGGCTGGTGGTCGAGCTCGGCGCCGATGTCGACGGACTAGTGTTACCGCTGCTGCCGAAGCCGCTAAAGTTGGGCAACATCGGCGGCCCGCCCGAACCGATGGAAGTCGGCGCCGGCGAGACGGCAGCGCCACCGACCATTCCCGGCGGCATCGCTATCGGCGGCGGGAACGATGATG
>DATETD010000247.1:0-2948 GCA_035283885.1 Rhodocyclaceae bacterium | reverse complement strand
CAAGCGACCGAAATCCGCACCCAGCGCCAACTAGGCGCGCAGGCCCGACAGCGGCACGCCGCCGCGATCGAACGAACGCGGCTCGGCATTATGCGCCTCGACATGACCCGACAATAAAATTCCAGCCGCCGCCGATGCGATGGGACGATGCAAGTCCGCCGAAACGCGCAAACGCGCCTGCGGCGCTTGCGGCATAAACGCCTGCGGATTCAGATCGGATAATTCCAGCCGCAACTGCGCCAGCGGCAAGGCGGCGAACGGCGTCACGCGCGCTTCGCCGTTGCCCATCGCCAGCGTCCCCGCCTGACCATGTAGCGTCACGCCGATATCGCTCAGGCTGCCATGCAAACGCGCCGTCAAGCGACTCTGCACGCGCGCGTCGCCGCGCCCTTGCAAACGCGCTTCGCCTTGCAACGCAAACGGCGCGCGATTCGCCAGATCCGCCTGCGCATCCAGCACGCCGAACGCCAACTCGGCATGCAGCGCCTCCAATCGATAGCCCTGCGCATCGCCGACCAAAGTCGCCACGAGACGCTGCGCCACAGGCGCCGCCGCCGCCAACTCCTCGTCGAAATCCGCCGCCAGCCAATACAGGGCATCGAGCTGCAAGCGACGCAAATCGACGCCCAGCGGCAAAACCAGATCGGTCGGCAAGACCGTTGGCGTCGGGCTGGACGGAACATACACGATCGCGCGCGCCGCGCTCGCCTGCTGCAACTGCACGCGCCCACCGAACAAAGCCGCAACGCGCCAATCCAGTTGCAGCGCATCGATACGCAAATGCAGGTCGCGCCCCCGCCACTCGACGCGTCGCCAGCCAAAACCCGTCAATACGCTGCCCTGCGGCTGCTCCAGACGCAACTCGGCAAAGGAATGTTCCAACACCCAGCAAAGCGAGCGTAAGCCCCACGGCGTCAACAAAGCGAAGAGCGTCGCCGACAGCCACAGGACGGCGCCGACGGCCAACACGAATCGACGAATTCGAGCGGATTTCATTCAAAAAAACATCGGCGATCGAAGCCCGCCGCCGCATCTCGCCGATAAAAGTCCCGCCCTATCCGTCCCGTCAGCGCCGACTTTCGCACGCGACGCCGGAGCTGCGAGCGCACTATTGCGCCATTGTGAACAATTTATTCAAATTGGAAATCTTGAGCGCCGCATCGACCAAGCCGAAGGTGTTCGCCAGCACCGCTTCCCGCCCCAATTTCTGCGATTTTTCATGAACCATCAGCAGACAGCCGATCGCCGAACTGTCCAGACTCTCGGCTTCTCTGAAATCGATGCAAAGTTTCTTCGGTCGATTGACTTGGTCGGAATCGATCGTTTCCAGAAAGTCCTCGGTGCAGTCGGCATTGAACCTACCGCTGACGAACACCGTAATGCATTCGTCGGTTTCTTCTACACGGGTATTGAAGCTGAACATGGTGGTCACCTATTAAAGAGATATAAGTCATCGCGTATGTCGCGTCACGGTCGACGAGCGCCGCCCATGGAATCGCCATACTTCGACTACACACGCCGCCGAGGGGCTTCCGGCGCGGCGTCATTATGCCCTACTGGCGTCCGTGTACAAAGCACTAGCACGACATGCATCGGGTGCAATTCGCTCCGATCCGTCCCGCCGGCGCCGACTTTTCGCGCTGCCTCAGTCGTCGAACTCCAGTTCCTTATTCGGACTGATCGCATCGCGCACCGCCGCCTCGGACAAATTCCCCGAACACAGTTCGATAAACCGATACGCAAAGCCGCGCAGATAATGTCCGCGACGCACGGCGATGCGCGTGGTATTGATCGGAAAAATTCCGCTGCTGTCGAGCAGCACCAAGCCTTCGTCCTTGCGCGGGTGATAGGCCATCGACGCCACCAAACCGACGCCGAGACCGAGTTCGACATAGGTCTTGATCACATCGGCGTCGAGCGCCGACATCACGATATCCGGAACCAATCCGGCTTCGGCAAAGGCGCGGTCGATGCGCGCGCGACCGGTAAAACCTTCGTGATAGGTAATCAGCGGATGCTCGGCCAGATCGGCGAGTAGCAGCGGCGACTTCTGCAGCAAGGGATGGCCTTGCGGCACGATAGCGGCATGCTGCCAGGCGTACCACGGAAAGCTGACGATATCCGCTTCGCCTTCGAGCGCTTCGGTGGCGATGCCGATATCCGCTTCGCCCGCGCGCAGCAAGGTGACGATTTCCTGCGGGCTTTCCTGACGCAAGGCCAGATGCACCTTGGGAAACGCCGCCTTGAATTCGGCAACCACCGCCGGCAAGGCGTAGCGCGCCTGGGTATGCGTGGTTACTATCGTCAGCTTGCCTTGCTCGCTATGCGCGAACTGCTCGGCCAGACGTTTGATGTTGCGCGCGTCGAGCAACATGCGTTCGACGATGCCGAGCAATTCCTTGCCCGGATCGGTCAAGCCAATCAGCCGCTTGCCGCGCCGCACGAACAATTCGACGCCAAGCTCTTCTTCTAGCTCTTTGATATGCTTGGAAACGCCGGATTGCGAGGTGAATAGCGCATTCGCCACCTCGGTCAAATTGAAATCGCGACGCACCGCTTCGCGCACGATGCGCAGTTGTTGGAAGTTCATGCCGCCACCCGTGCGTTAGCCGCCGCTTCATGACAATTGCGACGTTGCAGCTTCGCCGCGAGCAGCCATTCCGGGCCGTGGTCGTCGAGATCGAGGAAGGATTCGACGAACGGCGTGCCCGGCGCTTCGACCAAGTCTTGCGGCGAAGCCACCTGCTCCACCTTGCCGCGATTCATCAGCACTACGCGGTCGGCGACTTCGAGCGCTTCTTCCTGATCATGAGTGACGAATAGACTGGTGATATGCAGTTCGTCATGCAAGCGACGCAGCCAGCGGCGCAGTTCCTTGCGTACTTTGGCGTCGAGCGCGCCGAAGGGTTCGTCGAGCAACAGCACGCGCGGCTCGACCGCCAAGGCGC
>DATETD010000246.1:0-6015 GCA_035283885.1 Rhodocyclaceae bacterium | reverse complement strand
CGGGCGCCGGAGGATTGCGCGGCGCGGGGCGAGGCGAGGCGTCGGGCGGCGTCGGGCGGCCATGGACATTGTCGTCTTCTTCCGCCTTGAGATAGCACACCCCTGCCTGGCAATACAGGGGCGCAACGCAACTCGCACTGCAACTGCCTGAAACGATCGCCGATTCGCCGCCCCAATAAACGATGGCGACATGACCGCCGGTGTAATTCGGATCGCTACGGCCATTATTCAGCGGATTGGCGCTGGCCGGATTGAAATTTCCCTGCCGCGTGGTGTCGAATTCGATGCCGATTTTCGGCGCTTGAACGATAGGCGTCAGCAAATTGTCGCCGGAATATCCCAAATGCTGACGCGCCGCACCGCAGACTGTCGCGTCGTTGCGATCGGCATCGATCGTCGCGAAAACGAAGCCTTCGCCGCTATCGAGGATATTGAAACGGAAATAACTGCGCATACCGCTGCCCAAGTCGTTAACCGACGACGACCAACTGCAACCGAACAACGAAGGCATCAGGCTGGTGCGCGTCGCCGTGGAAAACGAATACAACCGCCCCAACGTCAAGGTTTGGGTTGCAAAGTTATACGCTGTCATTTGCCCATACGGATTCAATGGCGTCGAATTCACCGGCGTCGGCGTTGCCAAACTTGGCGAAATACAGCGCACGATATCTTGCGCGCCGGTCGTCGCGGTAAATAGGCTAGGTCCGGCGAAACCGGTCGTCGTCGAGGTGAAGCTGGATAAATTATCGCCTTCGAGATAGTTACTCGGCGCCAGCCGCGCCGCTGCGGTATCGCGCACCTGTGCGCCGGCGCGTTGACCGGCGAAAATCACGATCGCATCGCAATTCTGGGCGCCGAGCTGCAAGCTCCCCGTCGTCGGCTTCGCCAACAACACCTGGTCGCGCCAATGGCGAAAATATCCCAGCGGAAATTTATCGTCGTCGTAGCAGCTATGGTCGGGCAGCCGACCCACCGTTTTATCGACCGGCTGGGCAAAGCCGGCAGCATCGACGCTCACCCCGTTTTTATTCAGGCAATCGACGACCGTATTCAGTAAGGTATTGATTTCCGACACGAAATAGCTGGATCGGCGTAAGCGGTCGAAGAACGATGCGCTATCGATTGCTAGTCCCGTATCGTTGCCCAATTCGCGGCACACACCCGCTTCGCCGCGCGGGCATTTACCGGAAATCAGTAAATTATTGCTGCGGCTGTAGGGCTGCACGGCGAGCGCTTTGTTGTTGGCGCTGGTGTCGCCGCTCGCCGCATTCGTCTGTGCGCCGAAATCGACCGTGCTTGCCGTTAGCTCGTCCGCCGTCGGCAGTTCCAGATAATCGGCAACGTTGTAATTACCGCCGCATTCGCCGACATCGTCGCTCGTGGATTGCGCGCGCGCGCCATCGACCGCCGGTCCCGGCGAAAACACCACGGCAATCGGGCGACGATGCGCCGAATTTGCGATGGTCGCGATGCTTGCCATGCGCGCTTGCCCTGTCGCCGCCACGACGTCGAGTTGGCTCAGGCTATCCCAATTCATCGCTTGAATCGGATCGGCGCCGGGGGTTTTATGCGTCGCCGACACGACATACCATAAGCATTCGCCGTAGCCGTCTTTGAGCGGCGCAAGCCCTAAGGTGCGCCACGGCAGACGACCGATATACGTGCGGTTCGCCACCACCTGATTGACATTCAAGGCCGCGCAACCTTCGCCGACGCAGGCCGGATTCGCCAAATCCTCGTTGCGATTCTGCGCGCTGCCCATATCCGGCATCGGCAGATAACCATAGACTTCGCGGTCGTCGCTGCCCGCAAAATCCGCATCCTGGGCACCTTGGCGCTCCCGATGCTGCAAGGCATAACCCAGCAAAGCCTCGCGCGCCTCGATCAAGGCCGCACGGGTCTTCTCGCTGCGCTTGCGCTCGATGGCTTCGGGCGTCAATTGCGTCAAATAGAAATACAGCGCGCCCATCACCAGAATGCCGACCATGGTCATCAGCGCAAAGCCATGCTGACGCGATGACGGAAGCGAGCGAAATCTCACTGCGCGTTAGGGTTTTCTCAAACCATTCAAAACGCCCTGCAAGGCGTCGGCTAGGCGTTGCACGGTTTGCGGCTCGGGAACCGGCAGTTTAAGAAAACGCTGCCCGGTATGCGGATCGGTTTCCACCCACGAAGCGACGCTCGACGCGCTCGCCGCTCTCGCGACATGATCGCCGCCTGCCGCCGGCGCTTGGCCGAGTTCTTGCAGGAACTTCAGGCCGACATTCAGCAATGGCCCCCACGGATCGAGCGGCGGTGCAGCGGGGGGCGCGGCGGCAGCGGCAGTTTCCGGCTCGACGGGAGCGGCGCTTGGCGCTGCCGCAACAGCCGTCTCGCCAGCGCCGACTTTTACGTCGCCGGCCTGGGTGGACGCGAGCGGCTCCAGCGGTGGCGGCGCAACGTCCGGCGCGGTCGCCTCTTCGCTCAACGGTTCGAATTCGAGCGCATTCGCCGCCCCGGTCGCCTGCTCCACACTTTCCATAAAACGCGACAAGCGGCTGCCTTCGAGGAAGACTTCGTTTTGTCCGCCGTCGAGCACGCCGGAAAACAAGGACTTCTTGAACGCGAGTAAGGACAGGATGCCCTCCTCGATACTGCCCTGCGCGACGAAATTCACCACTTGCACGCCGCGCGTCTGCCCGAGTCGATGCACGCGCCCGATGCGCTGCTCCAACACCGCCGGGTTCCATGGCATATCCATATTCACGATGTAAGCCGCCGCATGTTGCAGATTCAGCCCGACGCCGCCCGCATCGGTGGATAAAAACACCCGGCACGCCTCCTTTTCGTTGAAGCGATCCACCAAGGCGCCGCGCTTTTCCGCCGGTACGCCACCATGGAACAACACATAGTCCCAACCGCGTTCGCTCAAACGCCGCACGATCAGTTCGTGCATGCGCAGCCATTGACTGAACACCACCGCCTTGCTGCCCGGCTGCTCGAACACATCCTCAAGCAAGGCCATCAACTCGTTCGCCTTATGACCATGGTCGGTTTCATGGTCGAGCAGAAACGTACTATCGCACGACATTCTCATATTCTGCAAGGCGCAAGTCAGGCGTTTCTGGTCGGCGTCCGACAGATAGCCCGTATTGCGCCAACGCTGGGCGATGCGGGCGACAATTTCGCGGTTGTCTTCGTGATGCTCGCGTTGCTGCGCGGTCATTTCGACGAACAAGGTGTTGTCGACGCGTTCGGGCAACTGCGTCAGCACCTCGGCTTTACGCCGCCGCAATAAAATCGCAGACAATGTCGTATTGATTTTATCGAGATCGCAATAGCCGATCACCCGCCCATGCTCGTCGGTTTTTTGATGTTGATGCAATAATTTCCACGTCGGCCCGAGGCGATATTGATCGACGAACTGCACGATGGAAATCAATTCTTCGAGCCGATTCTCCAAGGGCGTGCCGGTCAACACGACGGCATACGGGCTGGCGATGCGCTTCAAAGCGCGCGCCGCCTGGGTGTTCCAGTTCTTGATGCGTTGCGCTTCGTCGAGAATCACCAGATCCGGCGCCCAGGCATCGACGAATTCCAGATCGCGAGTGACGGATTCATAATTGGCGATCTTGCAAAACATTTCTTGGCGGTACGCCGTCCGACGTTGCGCGCGCAAGCCGCCGATGACCTGCGCCTCGCGCGTCGAAAAGCGCGCAATCTCGCGCTTCCACTGATGCTTGAGCGAAGTCGGACAAATCACCAACACCCGTTCGACGCCCAAATGGCGCGCGAACAATTCCATCGCCGCAATCGCCTGTACGGTCTTGCCCAGGCCCATCTCGTCGCCGATCAGCGCGCGCCCCGCGCGCACCGCAAACAGCGCGCCCTCCAATTGATACGGATACATCCGCTCCTTGAGTAATTCGGCCAGCAAGGGGCTGTCGACGCCTTCGGGGTAAAGCTGGTCGATGCGTCGCCGGCGCGACTCGGCGTCGCGATGCTCGGCGATGTACGCCAGCACATCCTCGTTGCAGCGCAATTCGTGGCCGATCGACGCCGCCAGATCGAGCAAGGACGGCAGCCCGGCGAAGCGTGCGGGCGACAAGGCCCAACCCGCCGCTTCGTCGAACAAACCCGCCGCGAGCGTGCGGAATTCCGGCGTGCTGTTCGCGCCCAAACGCAGCCGCACGGTGCGCCGACGGGCGTAATCCAGATAAATTTCGCTATGCCCGAGGCGAAAGCCGCGTTGCAAGGCCGATTGCCCGCCCGGCGTTTTTTCGATACGCGCCAAGGTAAATTCGATATGTTTGCAGGTGCCGAGATCGTTGGTCGAAAAATCGGGACAGGTGCATGAATTGTCCCCCGGTTGGGCGCCGCGTACCACCACGCGATAGCAGCGTTTGCTCGCCGGATTGGTCACGGCATATTCGGCAAACACCGGGTCGCCGCCCAGATGATCCAGATGAAATTCTTGCTCGCGCCCGAATTGCCGCCGCAGCGCAATCTGCCAATCCTCGACCTCCATATCTTCCGGACGACGCGAGCGCGAAACCCGCGGCGCAGCGGTTTGACGCGCGGTTTTTTTCGGACTGGGGCTGACGGACGAGGCGGCGGTTTTGCGAGGCATGATGAACTCCGGCAAGCGATAGCGGGGAAGGTAAGCGAACCTTGCGATTGTAATCCTTATCCCCTCACGCGGCGAAAACTCCCCTCCGCTCGCGCGGCAAAAGCTGCGCGACGAACTGTTGCATTAACGCCACAAATTCCAGCCTTTAGTGTGCTTTCTCTAAAAATAATAATTAAAATCTTTCGATTGAATGCAGCGACAGAAACAATAAAAACGAAATTCATGTAGTTATTCATTCAGCTTCTTTCGCTCATTTTTTCAGCCGCATCAATTCATTCGATACCGAGGCATAATCATGAACAGCACAGTAAAACTGGAGAAGATCGCCCACCAAAGTATAAATTCTTCCATCGTCGATTTACCATCGATACAGCCAGAGATGGCAAAAGTCCTTGAAATTACGCAAAAAAACAACAGCAGCGTCACGCCGCGCGAGATCAACGAGCATCTGGCGTGCATCTTGAAGGACTATGACGAGTTAACGGCGTTATTCGCAAAAAACAATCGTCGCATCGACGAGGAACTGGTCGGCGTCAAGCAGATCGGCAGCGCCGTATCCCAGCGCCTGCAACACATCGACGCCGAATTGCAACTACAGCACGGCTCGCTGACGACGCTGACGAGCAGCACCGGCGCGCTGCAAACGACGCAAAATAAAATACAAACGGAATTGATCGAAGCGGAAGGCCGCCTGAATTCGAAACTGGATTCCGCGAGCAGCGAGATCGAACGCGATGTAGCGCGCCTGGAAGCGAAACTCGGCTCGCTGGGCGAAGTTCTCGAAGCCCAGGAAAACATCATCTTGGAGCAATCCGCCCGCCTGGATCAGTTCGATGTCGCCTACGAATTGCTCGACACCGCCACCCGCGGCAATCGCAAACGCATCGAGACGGTGCGCGAAGAGACGGAAAAACAACATGCTATCGCCAGCGCGCAAATCCAAGGTTTGGAGGCGATACAACGCGAACATTATGCCGAATTCAGCGAAGTGCGGCGTCTGGTCGCGCTGCTGCAAAAAGAGGCCGCACGTCTGGATCATGACATTCAGACGGTTGCGTCGGATCTGAAAACGCATGCCGTCGCCACGCATCGCACCTTCAAACGCACGCATATCTCGCTGGCGGCGGTCGCGTTGCTGACGCTATCGGGCTTTGCAGCGTTCAAATGGGCGCCGGCCTTCGTTCCGGCCAGCGCCGAACAGGCGTTCGCGCAATCGAACCAACGGATTGCGGCGATCGACGAGCACCTGACCGTCCTGCCCGCGCTGCAATCGACATCGGTGGCGCAGGGCGAGAAAATCGACGGCATTTCGACCAAGGTCGCCGCCTTGAACCGCAGCGTCGGCGAATTGAAAAAATCGATACGCGAATTACAGCTCGAACGCGCCGGCGCCACTACGGCGGCGG
>DATETD010000245.1:0-3645 GCA_035283885.1 Rhodocyclaceae bacterium | reverse complement strand
CATTCGAGAATCCCGCCGCGCACCATTTCCAGCGGCACGGCCAGCATCAGATTGAACGGCAGCGCAAAATCCTCGACCAACCATCCCCGCTCGTCGCGATAGCATCCGTCCATATAGCGCGCCTGCACGCGCTCGCGCACGGCGCATAACGATTCCGCGTAACCGACGACCCGCTTGCCTAGCGCCAACGCATAACCGACTTCGACGCAGGTTCCCGAATCCGGCTCGGCGCCGCGAAACGGCGTCAGATTCGCCAGCACGACTTCGGCTTGTTCGATCAGGCGCAGATTGCTGCGAAAAATCGCTGCGGCAGCGGTCTGATCGCCATCGAGCGGAACCAAGGCCTTATGACCGTAATCTCGACATAGATCGCGCACTTCGGTCGCCCAACTTTGCGCGTCCGGGCGAAAGACGTCGGGACCGGCTAGATACAAATTCACGGCGACAAACGGCCCTCTCTCGACCTAGCCACCTCAGAGTTCGGGTTTATTCGCTGCAATAAAGGCCATCGACAAGGCGCCGGGGCCGACATTGACCGCCGCCGTGGTGCTCATCAACGATAACAATAACTCGACTTTATGCTCGGCTGCTACACGCGTCAACTCGGCGAAACCGTTCATGGTCTTGAGCTTTTCGAGATGGCCGCCGTAACTCACCGAAACGATAGGCGCTTCGAGTCCGCTGCGAATCGCGGCGACCGTCACGGCGAACAACTTAGTCGCCGCCGTCTCGAAACCGCGCACCTTGGCCACCGGCCCGGTGTCGTCCATATGGCAATATAGGATCGGCTTTACGTCGAGCATGGAGCCGATCATATAGGAACCCCAGCCCACGCTCTTGTCGCCACGCTTGGAAGCGCGCTTATGGATATGGTATAGATCGGCTGGAATCACGTAGGCATGGGTTTTATCCACGAGGTCGTTCAGTCGCGCGCCCACTTCGCGCGGCGTGGCGCCTTGTTTGATCAGACGAATCGCCTCGGCGGCCTGCACCGCCTGCCCGGTAAACATATTGCGCGAAGACAGTACGGCAAGGCCGAAGCGTTCGGGCAAACCGGCCTTGGTGCGCGCCTGTTTATATTTGTTGAGCACGCTACGCGAGGCATCCATCGAGTTATCGTAAATTTTGCTGCGCGCCGCCGTGATCGTCAGACAAAACACATAATCGAAATCCAAAACCAAGCGCTCCAGAAACAGCGCCTCGATCTGTTCGGGCGAAAATGGCATGGACTCCGCAAAATTGTCCGACTTGCGATCTAGGTGAGCCTCGTAGAACGCCAAGGTCTCCGCAGGATCGCGCCTATCCTCGATTAAATAGTCGCCGATCCGCACGGCGATCGGCATGATAACCACACCATTTTCGTCAAGGAAAGATTTCGGCAGATCGCAGGCCGAATCAACCAGCACACCAATACGCATAACTCCCCCTATTCAAAGATCCGAGACCTTCCCGGCCTCATCATGACAGTACGACTCGCATCCCAACGATCGGGACGACCCCGGAAACCGCTTTTTCCAAAAGTGACTCACACCATTATAACCATCGAAAGCAAATGATTTGTTCACACTTAACGCGAAATAAAGGCCGTTTTATCGCCATCGAAACGGCTTTTTCACAAGCCGCGATCATTGGGGCGCCGTATCGGCGCTTTGAGCATGTCGCGTATCGGCAACTTCAAATCGACGTCGTTCGGCGACCAGAGCGAAACGAACCGTTTGTTATATGTTTTCCCGACTCTCCGCGACTCATGGCCGCCCGTAACGCATCGTCCGCGAAGTGCTTGATTCGGAATCGGCGCGATTGCGCGCTGCCTCCAAGCCGACATAGGCCAGAAAAAGGCGGCTCGTCGGCACAAGAACTCTCTTAAACCGCGGCATAATCCGAACAATTTCCTTTTGGATTGAAATCTGCGTCTAGAGTATAGCCATGAATTTCCGTGCGAGACCTACCGATACGGTCGAATATTCTACACGCGCCCCGGTAAACCTAAGTGCATGGCGACGCCGCGTATGCCGACAGTTCGGGCGCTTGATCCTATGTTTGCCGATAACATTCGCCGTTTCGGTTCTCGCTTATGATATCGAGCAATTGCAACAACAACTGCCGGCTCGCTTCGGCCCCACGCAAGTCGGCCTGCTGCGCGATTGGCAAAAGATCGTCGGCGAAGCGAAGTCTTTGAGCGAGAAAGATAAATTAAAAAAGATCGACGAATTTATCAACGCCAGGATCGAATTCGACGACGATATGGCCATCTGGAATCAAAGCGATTACTGGGCCACGCCGCTAGAAACCATCGGCCAGGGGAAAGGCGACTGCGAGGACTTCGCCATCCTTAAATACTTCTCCCTCAAGGAAGCCGGCATCCCCGTCGCCAAACTGCGGCTGGTCTATGTCAAGACGAAACTCAATGGCCCGAATGGACCCCATGTGCAAGCGCATATGATTCTCGCCTATTACGCCACACCGAACGGCGAACCGCTGATTCTCGACAACCTGGTCACGGAAAGTAAGCTTGCATCGCAACGCAACGATCTGCAACCGGTATTCAGCTTCAACAGCGAAGCGATTTGGAGCGGCAACGCCGGCAAAGGCAGCGGCGGCACGGAGCAACTCTCGCGCTGGCAAGACCTGTTGCGCCGCGCCGCTGCCGAAGGATTCGACTGACGATGAGACTCGCCATCCTCTCGTTAAAAGTCGGCGCTGGCGGGACGGATCGTCGCACTATCGCCCTCCGTTCCTATCATCCTAAAAATCTCTGTTGTCCACGAAAAACACGAAAGACACGAACAACAACAATCAGTTGCATCGAGAACGTATTCAGCCGACGGGTGAAAGCCAAAAGGCAAGTATGTCTTTGATTATTTTCGTGCTTTTCGTGTCTTTCGCGGACAACTGCTTTTTCAAGGATCATCCATTTTTTTAGCAAAGGACTTGTCATGTCGATGTATCGCCAACTCTGGCTCGCCATCGTCGTCAGCATGCTGCTCGCGTTCGGCGGCAGCCTGCTGGCCTCGCTGCTCTCCGCCCGCTCCTATCTCGAACAGCAACTCGATATGAAGAACGCCGACAACGCCGCCGCGCTCGCACTGTCGTTGAGTCAGAAAGATCCCGATATCGTCACCGTCGAGCTTGCCGTTTCCGCCTTATTCGACCGCGGCCATTACGAATCGATACGCGTGATCGACCCCATGAACCAAACGCTGATCGAGCGCATCGCTCCCAGCGGCGACACGGGTGCGCCCGACTGGTTTATTCGCCGCCTGCCGCTCCGCGCCAAGCCCGGCGAAGCGCAAATCAGCAGCGGCTGGACGCAATTCGGCAAAGTGGTTCTCGTCAGCCATAGCCGTTTCGCCTATGAAGCGCTATGGAACAGCACCCGGGAAATGGCCGTCGCCTTGGCGCTCGCCGGCATCGTCGGCGGCTATATGGGCAGCCTGATTTTGCGCCGACTGCGTCGCCCGCTCCAAGCCGTGATCGAACAAGCCGAAGCCATCACCAACCGCCGCTTCATCTCCATCCCCGAACCCGACGTGCCCGAATTGCGCCAACTCGCCGTCGCCATGAACGCCACCGTGGTGCGATTGAAGAACATGTTCGACGAAGAAGCGGCGCGCCTCGAAAAAGTGCGGCTCGAAGCCAACTGCG
>DATETD010000244.1:0-7668 GCA_035283885.1 Rhodocyclaceae bacterium | reverse complement strand
GCTTCGAGATTGGGGGCGTAGAAATACCAATTGGTCAATGCGGCGTCCCACGACCACAGCGTGATCAGATTCGGCGGCGGCGTTCCGCCGAACGATGGTGTCGTGCTTAGGGCGCGGTTGAATCCGCTAGGCGTCGGTTGGTCGCCGCTGGCGATCAGATTCCAACCGGCATTTAAGGTCGAGCGAAACGAGGACGAATTCAAGGAAACGCCTGCTGGCAGCGCGATATCGAACGCGGTCTTGGCATTCACCCAGAAGCCTTCGCCTGCGTCGACTGTGCTCAGTACTTCATAACCCTTGCTGGCGGCATAAGCTGCGCTGCGGTCGGCCAGAGCCGGCGAGTAGAACGCCCAAACGCTTTTTTTCGGCAACCACTTCCAGACGGTGGCGGTTCGAGTCGCATCGCCGAACAGCGTCGCCACATCCAGCGGAGCGGCGACGCCATTGCCGAGAAGATTCCAGCCGGCGACGACTTGGACGGCGGCGGCGTCGCTTGCCCAGGAGCGCGGCGAAAGATCAGCGAAAAATATAATAAGCAGTACAGCGGCGATCCGCATACGTTCGCATCGAATCATGGTGATGGTCTTTTTTGGCGTTATTCGACTCGGGAAATTAACACGAAATCGAAGGGAGCGTCGAACAATAACGGCGTCGAATATTCGACCCTAGGGCGAGCATCGGTAAAACTTATGTCGAGTTTATCGAATATTTATGGTGTCTTACTTTTCAGTTCGTCGTGCGAACGCGTAAAATCGCGATTTTTCGCTCGGCGGCATATGGTTTATCGGTGCACGACTCCGGTCGACGCCGATTTTAGTCGCGAGTTCCCCACTATTTGCCGCAGTTTGGCGCTTGTTTGCAGGAGTTACTACCGCATGAATTCCCCCCACCCGATCCATCAGGCGGCGGATCGCCTGGCGATAAACGCGTTTTTACGCGAATTTATGACCAAAGCCTTACCTGACGCGCCGAGCGAAGAGGATTTTCAAATTCCCTTTCTTGAAATGGGGGCGAATTCACTGGTATTGATGGAAGTGCAGCGCGCGGTCGAAGCGCGTTTCGGACTGACGATTGCGATTCCGCAGTTCTTCCAGGAATTGACGACGATGGAGGCGCTGGCCGAGTACGTCGAGCTGAATCAGAAAATACCCGCGGCTGCCGTAGCGCCTGCGCCCGCTGTCGTCGCGCCAACGTCGTCTGCAACCGTCCCGCCAGCGCCGACTTTTGCGATGCCGGCCTTGGCGCCGATGCCCAGCTTGATGCGTCCCGCCGCCGAAAACGTCGCCGGCGGCGAGTTGGAAGCAATTTTAGTGCGTCAAATCGAAACCGCATCGCGCGCGATCAATCAAGTCGTCGCGCAACAGTTGCAGTTCTTAGGCGGTATGGGCTTGGCGAGCGCGGCGCCGGTGGCGGCAGCGGTTCCCACTGCGCCTGCGGCAGTCGCCCCGGCCCCCGCAGCCGTTGCCGAACCCGCCGCTAAAAAACCCGCATCGGCGGCAGTAATGCATCGCATGCTGTCGCCACTGGAAATTCGCGCACGCGGGTTGACGCCGCTGCAAAGCCGTCACCTCGAAGCCTTGATCGCGCGCTACACCGCGCGCACGCGTCGTTCCAAAGAGCTCGCGGTGGAACACCGTCCCGCCTTGGCGGATAGCCGCGCGGCGGTGGGTTTCCGTTTCACCACCAAGGAAATGCTCTATCCGATCGTCGGCAAACGCGGACGCGGCGCTTACGTCTGGGATGTGGATGGCAATAAGTATGTCGATATCACGATGGGGCAGGGCGTGACGCTGTTCGGCCACCATCCCGAA
Source organism: Rhodocyclaceae bacterium (assembly GCA_035283885.1). Classification (GTDB taxonomy): domain Bacteria; phylum Pseudomonadota; class Gammaproteobacteria; order Burkholderiales; family Rhodocyclaceae; genus DATETD01. The sequence goes on along the minus strand of DATETD010000244.1, from coordinate 5,857 downwards.
TTCGTCGATGCGGCGCTGAATGATCCCGAAAACGACATGACGATGCTGGGGCCGCGTCCCCCGGCGGCGGGCGAGGCGGCGCAGTTGATACGCGAAATGACCGGCATGGATCGCGTCACCTTCACCAATAGCGGCACCGAGGCGGTGATGGCGGCCTTGCGCTTGGCGCGCGCCTACACCAAACGCAATAAAATCGTGATGTTCGACAACGCCTATCACGGTCACTCGGATAATGTCATGGGGCGGCCGGTAACTAATGACGGAGTATTGTCCAGCGTGCCGGTGGCGCCTGGGATTATGCAAGGCGCCGTCGACGACCTGTGGCTGCTCGAATACGGTTCGGACGAAGCGCTCGACTTTATTCGTAAGCATGCGAGCGAGATTGCGACGGTGGTGGTCGAGCCGGTGCAAAGCCGTCGCCCCGATTTGCAGCCGCGCGAATTCCTGCATGAATTGCGCCGCATCACCGAACAAAACGGCGTGGTGCTGTTTTTCGACGAGATGATTACCGGTTTCCGTCTGCATCCGGGCGGCGCGCAAGCGTGGTTCGGCGTCAAAGCCGATCTCGCCACCTATGGCAAAGTGCTGGCCGGCGGTATGCCGATCGGCGTGGTCGCGGGCAAGGCCGCGATCATGGACGCGATCGACGGCGGTATGTGGAATTATGGCGACGCGTCGTATCCGGTGGTCGACCGCACGATTTTCGGCGGCACCTTCTGTCAGCATCCGGCGGCGATGATCGCCATGCTGGCGGTGTTGCGCCACCTCAAAGCCGAAGGCCCGGCGCTGCAAGAGCGGCTTAACCGTCGCACCCAGGCGATGGCGGCGGAACTGAACGAGTTCTTCGACGCCGAAGACGTGCCGATACGCGTGGTGCATTTCGCTTCGCTGTTCCGCTTCTCGTTCTCGACCAATCTCGAACTGCTGTTCTATCACTTGATGGAAAAAGGCATTTTCATTTGGGAATGGCGCAACTACTTCCTGTCGACGGCGCATGGCGACGCCGAAGTGGCGCTGATCGTGCAGGCGGTGAAGGACTGCGTGATGGAGATGCGCGCCGGCGGTTTTTTGCCCGAAAAGCGCTCGATCTCGAATGAGTCGACCGGGACGTTTCCCTTAACCACCGCGCAGAAGCAGCTCGCGGTGCTGGCGCAGATCAACCCCGCCGGTTCGATGGCGTATCACGTCAGCCCCTTGCTCGAATTCAAGGGCCATCTCGAAGTCCCGGCCTTGCGCTTAGCGGTGCGCGAAACGATGCGTCGCCATGAGGCGTTGCGCACCGTGGTGGATAACGACCAGCAGACCGTGATGGCCTTATCGCAACTGCCGGGCGGTGGCGCGATGTCGTTCACCGATCTATCCGCCGAGCCGGATCCGGCGGCGGCCTTGGCCGAGGCTTTGCGCGCGCATGCGAGCCGTCCTTTCGATCTGGCGCGCGGCCCCTTGTTCGAAGCTCATCTGTTCCGTCTCGGCGCAGAGCAGCATCGCTTGCTGCTCAAAGCGCACCATATCGTGGTCGACGGTTTGTCGACCAATCTGATTGTGCAGGATCTCGCCGCCTTATATTCGGCGACGCTGCGTAGCATCGCCGTCGATTTACCGCCCGCGAAGCAATTGCGCGACTATGTGCAATGGCGCGCCGCGACGAGCGTGCCGCAGCAGGAGACGTATTGGTTGAAGCAGTTGTCCGGCGACTTGCCGGCGCTCGACTTGCCGGTAGATCGGCCCGAGCCACCGGTCAAGAGTTTCCAAGGCGGGCGCTTGGCGCGCCAAGTGCCGCGCGAGTTGTTCGCTGCAGTGCGCAGCCTCAGCCGTACCCAAGGCTGCACGCATTTCATGACGCTGTTTGCTGCGTATTCGTTGTGGCTGCATCGGCTCTGCGACCAGGAGGAAGTGCTGGTCGGCATGCCGGTCGCGGGGCGCGCGATGAAGGACAGCGACCATCTGGCGGCGTATTGCACCCATTTGATTCCGATCCGCAGTCGCGTGCAGTGGGACCAGTCGTTCAACGAGTATTTAAAGTCGATGCGAGACACCTTGTTGCAAGGCTATCAGCATCAAGATTACCCCTTCGCCGATTTGATGAACGCTTTGCGCATCGATCACGCCAAGCAGGGCAAGCACCGTCAGCCGCATGGCGGCCTGGTGTCGGTGTTGTTCAATCTCGACCGTCCCGGCGTCGCGCCGACGATGGACGATTTGCAAGTGGAATGGCTATCTCAACCGATTTATCATACCGCGTTCGATTTGACGCTGAATCTGACCGAGATCGGCGAAGAAATGGTGTTGGAGTGCGACTACAACCGCGATCTGTTCGACGAAGCCAGCATCGCGCGCTATGTCGGCCATTTCCTGACGCTATTGCGCGCCATCGTGCAAGCGCCGCAGACCAGCTTGGCGCGCTTGCCCTTGCTCGACGCCGACGAAAGCCGTCGCGTGTTGTGCGAATGGAACGACACCGCTGCCGATTATCCGCGCGATGCGACGGCGCATCGTTTATTTGAGGAGCAAGTCGAGCGCACGCCGACGGCGGAAGCCGTCAGCTGCGGCGATACGCGCTTGAGTTATGCCGAATTGAATGCCGAGGCGAATCGCCTCGCGGCGTGGTTGCGCGCTCAAGGCGCTCAGGGAGTTAGGGCCGAAACCGTGGTCGGCGTCTGCGCCGAACGTTCGCCGGAATTGGTGGTGGCCTTGTTGGCGATTCTCAAGGCCGGCGGCGCGTATCTGCCGCTCGATCCATCCTATCCGCCGGCGCGTTTGAGCTTTATGCTCGACGATGCGCGCGCTCCGATTCTACTGACGCAAGAACGCCTGAAAGCGCGTCTCGGCGATTTGGCCGGCGTGCGTGTATTGTGTCTGGATAGCGAACGCGCTGCTTACGCCAACAATGCTGTAGACAATGTCGATAGCGGCGCGAGCGCCGAGCAGTTGGCGTATCTGATCTACACCTCGGGTTCGACCGGCAAGCCGAAAGGTACGCTGATCGTGCACCGCGGTTTGGTGAATTATCTGAGTTGGGCGGTCAAGCGTTACGAAGTAGCGCAGGGCGCAGGTTCGCCCTTGCATTCGTCGATCAGTTTCGACGCGACGATCACCAGCCTATTTGCGCCCTTGGTTGCCGGCCGTGCGCTGGCGATTCTGCCCGAAGGCGGTCAGGAGATCGACCATATCCGCGCGGCCTTGCAATCCGGGCGCGAATGGAGTCTGGTCAAGCTGACGCCAGCGCATTTGGAGTTGATCAACGCCCTGATTCCGTCCGAGCAACTCGCCGGATTGACGCGCTATGTGGTGCTGGGCGGCGAAGCCTTGCTGCAACGTCATGTCGCGCCATGGCAAGAGGGCGCGCCGCAAACGCGCTTGATCAACGAATATGGCCCGACCGAAACAGTGGTCGGCTGCTGCGTGTATCAAGTCGGCGAAAAAATTGAAGGAAGCGATCCGGCGCCCGGTTCCTTGCAAGGCGCGGTGCCGATCGGCAAGCCGATTGCGAATACGCAGTTGTATGTGCTCGACCGGCGTCTCCAACCGGTGCCGGTCGGCGTCAAAGGTGAGTTGTATATCGGCGGCGACGGCGTGGCGCGCGGCTATCACCAGCGCCCCGAACTGACGGCGGAGCGTTTCGTACCGTTGGCGCAGACCGGCGTGGCCGAGTTCAACGGCGCTACAGGACATTCCTCGGGACGTTTGTATCGCACCGGCGATGTGGTGCGCTATTTGCCGGACGGGCATCTGGTATATCTCGGTCGCATCGACAATCAAGTCAAAGTGCGCGGTTTCCGTATCGAACTGGGCGAGATCGAAGGCGTATTGGCGCATCTGCCTGGCGTGCGCGAAGCGGTGGTGATCGCCCAGCGCCGTTCCGACCAAGATATGCGTTTGATTGCCTACGTCAGCCCGACGGCGGGCGCGAGCCTGGATGAGCGCGCCTTGCGGCAGAGTTTGAGCGAATCCTTGCCTACGCATATGCTGCCGAGCGCTTTCGTGGTGCTCGATACGCTGCCGTTGACGAGTAACGGCAAAGTGGATCGCGCCGCCTTGCCGCTGCCCGACGCCTTGCGACGCGAACTCGATGCGAGTTTCGTCGATGCGCGCAACGACGCCGAAAAGAAGATCGCGGCGGTGTGGCGCGAACTGCTCGAAGTCGAGCGCGTCGGCGTCAACGATAATTTCTTCGAACTCGGCGGTCATTCGCTGTTGGTGTTGCCGTTGCGCGACCGTTTGCAAACGCTATTCGGGCGTCCGATTTCGCCGGTGGAGATTTTCCGCCTGCCGACGGTGGCGACTCAGGCGCAGTTTATGACGCAAGACGCGGCGGCGAGCGAAGCCGGCCAAGCGGCGCGCGAAGACGAACAACGCCGCAGCACCAACCGCCGCGATGCGTTCCAGAAGATGAAGGAAAAACGGCAAGGGCGATAACGGAGAATGGCGGGCGTCGCTTTTAGGCAAAGCGATGATGCCGGAGTTATAGTTCGGCATACCCGACTTGGCCGTCGGCGGCACTTCGCATAATTTGGGCATTATGTCTGGATTATGAGAAACAAAAACGGTGTCGAAGTTAGTCAAACGCGCCACGCCTCACGCCGGGTTAGCCCAGCGACGATAAAGCCGTCGCCCCTCGACTCGACTTCTCCGACGATTCCATCCTCGGCATGCCTTTTGACAATCCGTTACAGCGTAACGAGGCGCTATGCCGTGTTGTTGTAAAACTATCCCGGCTCGGTACAGCGGCGATTATCAGGAGCGACAAGCTTATAGCCCAGCCTCTCTTTGGTGCCAAACGGCGAGCACAGTGACGCCATCGGTATCGATGCGGTAACGTGTCACATAGCCGCTATCTCCGAAATCGATCAGCCATTCTCTGAACTGTTCGGGCATATCGTCAATGTGACGACCTACGCTCGCTTGGTGCTTGAGTATTTGGACGCCTTGCCGGATGGCTTTCACCGCTCGTTTGGCGGCGTCGGGACTCTTGGGTGCGAGGAATCGATATAGGCGCTGTACATCGCGTAGCGCCGCAGGAGACCACTTCACCGATGGCATTGAGGCGGCTCCACGTCTTGACCTTCGGCCAGCTTGGCGAGCCAGCTATCCGCCTCGTCACCGGTTACATGTAGGCCAGTTTCTTGGTGCTCATGCCACGCGGCAAGTGTGGCCTGTCGAAATGCCTCGCGCCGTTCCTCACGTTCCACGTATTGAGTGATAGCTTCGCGCATTAACCAATGCGTGGAACGGTGTCGAACGTCAGCAAGGTTCTTGATGCGATCGCGCATCGAATTGTCCAGCTTCACGGACATTGTTTTGGTGGCTATCGTTTGTGGTTGCATGGCTTTCGCCTCGGCGAGTAACAAAAGGTAACACCTTACCACACGCATCGACGAATGTGCGCACTGTGGCGCACTGGCGCATCCTCCGACAACAAGGCCAATTGCCCCATCAGGCGTAGCACATTGTAAGCCAGACCCGCCAAAGACATGACTAAATCATTGATGTTGAATTTTCCCGAAGGAAGGCGCTCCAGGTCGAGGTCGGTCTTGAATTCGCTATGAAATTGCTCATGCGTGCCATGATGTTTGGCGGTGGCAAAAACGTCTGGGGTGACGATGCTCTCCAGCAGGCGGGCGGATTCGGTGTCGGTGAGATGAACTCGGTGGAGCGCCTCGAAGTGCTGGCGGAAATTGGCTTCCAGCGTGGCGCGATCGCGGATGTCCGGGCGATAGGTGTATTTGAGATCGCCCAGTTTTTCGATCAGGGTTTGTTCGATTGGCTCATCTTGTGTTTTGAGGACATGCCTCGGGTTGCAGCAGAGTTTCAACGAGAGCCCCCAGCAAAGCTCGCCCCCGGCGTCTCGCATTGTGCG
>DATETD010000243.1:0-20837 GCA_035283885.1 Rhodocyclaceae bacterium | reverse complement strand
AACGAGATCGAGCGCGTCGCGCAAATGCAATCCGGGAATCGAGCGTCCGGACGCCTTGAGCAAGGGCGGGTCTTCGGCACTGCCGCCATCGTTGTTTCCGCCGCTACGCGCGAACGCAAAGGTCGGACGATGCAGCTTTTCCTTGATGCGCCCGGCGACCAAGCCGACCACGCCTTGATGCCATTCGGGATCGAACAATGTGAGGCTGGCGCGGTTTTCGGCGTCGAGATCGGCCAGCAGTTCTTCGGCCTCGTCGCGCATCGTCGCCTCTATCGTGCGGCGTTCGCGGTTGATGCTATCCAGTTCCTGCGCCAGATTCAGCGCGCGCGCCGGGTCGTCGGTAATCAGGCATTCGATGCCGATCGACATATCGGTCAGTCGTCCGGCGGCGTTGAGGCGCGGGCCGATCGCGAAGCCGAGGTCGAAGGTGGTGGCCGCCGCCGCCTCGCGTCCGGCCACCGCCAACAGCGCGGCGATGCCGGCGTGCATCTTGCCGCTGCGGATGCGCGTCAGTCCCTGGCTTACGAGGATGCGATTATTTTGGTCGAGCGCCACCACGTCGGCGACGGTGCCTAGGCTGACGAGATCGAGCAGACTGGCGAGATTCGGTTCCGGCTTTTGCGCGAACGCGCCGCGTTGGCGCAGTTCGGCGCGCAAGGCGAGCGCGACGTAAAACATCGCGCCGACGCCGGCCAGCGCCTTGCTCGGGAAGCGGCAGCCGGGTTGATTCGGATTGACGATGGCGGCAGCGGCGGGCAGTTCCTCGCCGGGCAGATGGTGGTCGGTAATCACGGTGCGTATGCCGTGCGCCGCTAGGTGCGCGATGCCCGCCACGCTGGCGATGCCGTTATCCACCGTCACCACCAGATCGGGACGACGCGCCGCAGTGAGTTCGGTAACGAGTTCGGCGACTTCGACCGACAGGCCATAGCCGAGTTTAAAGCGATCCGGCACCAGATAGTCGACCGTGCCGCCGAGCGCTCGCAAAGCGCGCACGCCGACGGCGCAGGCGGTGGCGCCGTCGCAATCGTAGTCGGCGACGATCAGTATCTTTTGCCCGGCGGCGAGCGCGTCGGCCAGCACCACGGCGGCTTCGGCAGCGCCTTTGAGCTGCTTGGGCGGCAGTAAGGCGCCCATGCTCATGTCGATTTGCTCCGGGTTCAGGATGCCGCGCGCGGCGTAGAGTCGCGCCAGCAAGGGATGCAATCCGGTTTGTTCCAGCGCCCAAGCGGCGCGCGGCGGAATCGTGCGAGTAGCGATGCGAGTCATAAATTTATTCGGTAGCGATGGCGAGGGAGGTCAGCGGCGCGGGGCGGCGCCAGAAGCGCAGCAGGGCGTAGCGCGTCAGGGTCAGTTCGATGCTATGGGAATTGCCGGGCGCGTAGAGTCGCAAGGATTTGAGTTGCCCATGTTTGAGCGCCTGCAATGCCGGTTGCAGCCAAGCGCGCTCAAGCTGCAACACGGCTTCGCGCCAGGCGTGTGCGTCGCCGCAACGCGCCGACTGGTCGAGCGTATCGACGATCGCTACGACAGGCTGTTGGGGCAATGCGGCAAAGTCGGTCGGCAAGGGCTGCGTCGGGATGCCGAAATAATCCGCCAGCCCACGCGCCACGCGGTCGTTGCTCCATAGAGATGTAGGTTGGGCTGACGTCAGTAAGCCCAACAATTTGTTCGTGCGACGCAACGTTGGGCTTCCTTCGTCAGCCCAACCTACCAGCGAGTCAAGCGCGCCGCCGCCCCAAGGCCAGAGCGAATTGATGGTCGGCAAGTCGGCGGCTTCGCGTTGTCGATTGATCGGGTGATGGTGCAGCAGCATTTGCGCCTCGTTCAGCGCGCGTCGCCAAGGCGCATACGGCGGCGTGGCCGGTAGTGGCAGCGCCGGATATTCGCAGATATCGGGCAAGGGTTCGAACGGCGGCGCGGCGGCGCTTGGCTCACTGAGTTCGCCCAGTTCGGCAAAAGTCGGCGCTAGCGCGACGGCTAATTCCTTGGCCGCGGCAAGATCGAGCCGCAAACGCGCCGGATGGGCGATCAGCATATGCCGTTCGCTGAGATGCAAATGCGCCGGATCGAGACAGAGCCAATCGGCGTAGCCTTGCTGGGCGTCGCCTTGGCCGACGTCGGGCTGAAGGGTGCGCCGTCGCAACGCGGCGGCGGGAATCGGCGCGTTCGAATCGATCGCGAATAGGTTCGCGAGGCTGCGATGCACGCCGGCAGGCGGCAGGCGACGATGGCGCGCCCAGCCGAGCAGGGCGGAGAAGGCGGGCAAATCCAAGTCGTAGCTCAGATCGGCCAGCGCCTGTGGCGGCCAGATCAGGCCGGGAACGATAAGCGTCAGCATGACGCATGTTAACATACGTCGTCGACTGGGACTCTGGCCTGGCGAATCGGCGGCGTTGCGGCGTACTGCATGGGAATCTGCGGTTATTAGTCGATTATGGTTGCCGATAAACGCGCTACAATCGGGCGATGAATGCCAGCCGGCTATTAATGGATCGAGGATAAGACACACGTGGATACTCAGAAAGCACTCGCGCAAATTGCGGCGGAAGCGGAACGCGGCGAATTGATTTTTCCGACCACGGCGGAAATGGCGCTGAAGGTGCAGCGCGCGCTCGACGATCCGGACTGTTCGATCGATCTTTTAGTCAAACTGGTGCGCGCCGAACCGATACTCGCCGCGCGCGTTGTGGCCTTGGCGAATTCGGTGGCGTACAACCGTTCCGGACGCGAGATTACCGAGGTCAAAAGCGCAGTGTCGCGCTTAGGCTTCAAGGCGCTGCGCGTGCTCGCGACCTCGGTGGTGGTCAAGCAAATGCAGAGCATGGCGCAAACGCCGCAGCATCGAAAGCTGGCGATCCAACTCTGGGAGCATACCGCGCACGTTGCCGCCTTGGCGCATGTGATCGCGCGCCGCGTCACCCATCAAGACCCGGACACGGCGTTTTTCGCCGGCATCGTGCATGAAGTCGGCGGTTTTTATCTGATCTCGCATGCCGCCTCGCATCCAGGCCTGCTCGAAGGCGAGCACGGCAGCTTGCAAGGTTGGTGGGAAGAGGGCGAAATCGTCACCGGGCGCGCCGTGCTGGATAAGCTCGGCGTGCCGCCCGAGGTGCGCAAAGCGATCGAGTATATGTGGGACGGCTATCTGGCGATGCCGCCGCAGACCTTGGGCGACACCTTGCTGCTCGCCGACGAACTCGCGCCGGTCGAATCGCCGCTGACCGTATTGTCCGGCGAGGGCAGCGAAGGCGTCGAATCCAGCATAGAAATCTCGCTCGACGACGAAACCTTGAGCGGCATTCTCGCCGAGTCGGCAGCGGAAGTCGCCTCGTTGATCGAAGCGATCCGCGCTTGAATCGGCGCGAGCCGGTTCGGACGATTAAATCAGGCGATCCGCCTCGCCGCTGACGGCATACACCCGGATCGGATAGACGCCTTCGTCGTGCGCGCGCATGAATTCTCTGCCGCTCGAACACACTCGACCGAGCGCATCGACGCATAGCACGTCGGCGCTTCTGACATGGTGTTGCAGAAAAAAATTCTGTGCATTGTCGCACCAATGATTGAAGTCGTTAAACGAGAACAACTCGTCGCCGACCTCAACTTGAATGATCGTCATTGCGGCTCCTTCAACCTAAATTCCTCTATTTATCCGCAGATTCGCGCAGATATTCAACGGGATAACCAATCGGGACGGCCACCCGGCAGCTAAAAAGCAAACATGCGACAGCGGGGCCGATGGCGAGTCGGCGTCCCGCCGAGTTTAGTCGGCAAGTCGCTGTTTGTCGCTATCGATTTTTTCGATGACGCGCCCCATTTAAGCGCGCCAACCGCGAAGAACGGCGGCGTTTTCATTTACAATCGAGCGCATTATGCTCAAACACGCTCTCGTATTCGTATGGTTGCTGTTGGCCCCGCTGTTCGGCCCGATTTTCGGTGCGAGCCCGCGTAGGTTGGGCTGGGCCTCACCAAGCCCAACATCTCACATACGACGTAATGCTGATTGTTACAAAACCTTCGCTCTCGCTTGCCCAAATATCATCGCCCGTATCGCCACCGTTGTTGGGCTTGATAAAGCCCAGCCCAACCTACTGCCCGTCGCCGGATTGCGCTACACTGCGTCGTGGTTATCGATGATATATACGGCATGAACGGGAGCTGATCGATGCGTTACCGGCGGGCGGATGCGGCGGGTGGGACGTATTTTTTCACGGTGAATCTGGCGGATCGTCGTTCCGATTTATTGCTGCGACGCATCGAAGATTTACGCGCGGCGCATCGTTGGGTCATGCATGCGCATCCTTTCGTTATCGTGGCGATGGTGGTGCTGCCGGAGCATCTGCATGCGGTCTGGCGTTTGCCGCCGGGCGATGCGGATTATCCCTTGCGTTGGTCACTGATTAAGGCGAACTTTTCGCGCCGCCAAGCCGATTTATCCGCGCCAGCCGTCGCGCCAAACGCGAGCGCGGCATCTGGCAACGCCGCTATTGGGAACACCAGATTCGCGACGACGGCGATCTGCAACGGCATGTCGATTACATCCATTTCAATCCGGTCAAGCATGGTTGGGTGACGCGCGCGGCGGATTGGCCGCATTCGAGCTTGCAGCGCTATATCGAACGGGGCTGGGCGCGGTCGGATTGGGGCGGTGGCGATGCAAAAATGGGCCAGAGTCGCATAATGCTTACCGATCCTCGCGCGTATGCCACACGCGCAACACGTAGAGCGTATCGCCCTGAATCTCGTAGCGTAACTCGTACTGGCCAACTAGCCAGCGGCGCACCTCGCGCGGCTCGAACTCGGCCAAGCGTTCGCCGATACGCGGATGCGCCAGGAATGCCGTCGGCGCGGCGCTCAACGCCTGCACTGCGCGCGCCGCTGCCGTGCGGCTCGCCGGCGCCAAGAACTCGTACAGCCGCGCCAGATCGGACAGCCCTTTACTCGTCCACTTGATTTCCATCAGCGCGGCAGCGGCAAGGGGCGATCGGTGTCCAGGCTCTCGGCCCAGCGTTGCACCGCCTGGTGATCGACCACCCGGCCCGCATCGACATCGGCTAAGGCTTCGTGCGTTAAGCGGCTGCACTCGTCTTCATGATCGATCCAAGCCGTCAGCGCCTGCTTGACGATCCAACTGCGCGAACGCTCAAGGCGAGCAGCGGCCTGATCGATCTTCTCCGCCAACGGTCGCGGAACATGCGCGGTCAGCACGCGCGTATCGGTAGGTATCATGACAGCCTCGTTGGGGTTCACTGGGGTAATGTGCGATCGATTCTAAATCGAAAAGATTATAGACGATTGAATCTTGGGCGGAGCGTGCTGGGCTTGGCTTCATCGGTGCTATCATTCGGCATGCGATATGGTATCGATTGCTGCATCTCGTTTGCCCAAACGACATCGCCGATATCGCCGCCTAAAGAAAGCGAGACGGCGCGCAAACCATAGCCGATGCGCCATAGCCGAAAAGGAGATGGCGTATGCGATGGACGTAGAAGATGAAATTCTGGCGGACTTGCAGGAACTGGAAAGGGGTATCGAACGGGAGCGGGCGGAGAAGGAGCGGGCGCTAGCCGAGAAGGAGCGCGAGCGCAGCAAGAAAGAACGGCTTTTGCAGTTGTTGAAGCAAGCAGGGATCGATGCTGCTTGAGCAGTCCTGGACTGCTCGCATGGCCTATCCGTCCCGCCAGCGCCGACTTTCGACGGCGCTGGCGTGGGGTTGGTGAATTTACGCCATCGCCTCATACAAAGGTAGCGTGAGGAACTCCGGGTAGTTGTCGGCGAGCGACATTTCTTCGAAAATCTTCGCGGCCCGGTCATAGGTGTCGGGCTGTTCGCCTTGCGCCGTAATCGTCGCCTTGACCTTGACCAGTTCTTCGCCGATCAGCGCGCGCACCATGTCGGCGGTGACTTTGCGGCCATCGTCGAGCACGCCTTTGGGCGAGACCACCCATTGCCAGATTTGCGAGCGGCTGATTTCGGCGGTGGCGGCGTCTTCCATGAGGTTATGGATCGGCACGCAACCATTGCCCGCGAGCCATGAGCCGAGGTAGTGGATGCCGACGTTGATGTTGTTGCGCACGCCGGTTTCGGTGATCGGCTGTTCGGGTTGGAAGTTGAGCCAGTCCTTGGCGCCGAACACTTCATCGCGCTGCTTTTCCCATTGGTTCGGACGGTCGCCGAGCACTTTCTGGAACTCTTCGGCGGCGATCGGCACCAGGCCGGGGTGAGCGACCCAGCCGCCGTCGAAGCCGTCGTTGGCGTCGCGGGTCTTGTCATGGCGGATGCCGGCCAAAGCTCTTTCGTTGGCGACCGGGTCGTTTTTGATCGGGATCAGCGCGCTCATGCCGCCCATCGCCGGAGCGCCGCGCTTATGGCAGGCCTTGACCAGCGCTAAGGCATAGGAGCGCATAAACGGCACTTCCATGGTGATCGCGCCGCGTTGCGCGAGGCAGAAGTCCTTGTTGCGCTTGAATTTTTTGATGCAGGAGAAGATGTAGTCCCAACGTCCGGCGTTGAGGCCGGCGGAGTGGTCGCGCAGTTCGTAGAGGATTTCTTCCATTTCGAACGTCGCGAGTATGGTTTCGACCAGCACCGTGGCTTTGATCGTGCCGCGCGGGATGCCGACTTCGTCTTGCGCCATGCAGAAGATGTCGTTCCACAGCCGCGCCTCGAGGTGGCTTTCCATCTTCGGCAGGTAGTAGAACGGGCCCGCGCTTCCGTTACTCCGGGCGATTTGCTCCTTGGCGTTATGGAAAAACACCAGCGCGAAGTCGAAGATGCCGCCGGAGACGCGTTGGCCGTCGATCAGCACATGCTTTTCGTCGAGATGCCAACCGCGCGGACGGATTTGCAGTGTGGCGATTTTGTCGTTGAGCTTATAGACCTTGCCGGCTTCGTTGGTGAAGCTGAGTTCGCGACGGATCGCCTTGTACAGATTCACCTGGCCTTGGATCTGGTTGTCCCAGTTCGGGCTGTTGGAGTCTTCGAAGTCGGTCATGTAGCTGTCGGCGCCCGAGTTGAAGGCGTTGATGATCATCTTGGCTTCGACCGGGCCGGTGATTTCGGTGCGGCGGCGCTCCAGGGCCTTGGGCAAGGGGGCGATTTTCCAGTCGCCTTCGCGGATGTGTTTGGTGGTCGGCAGAAAATCGGGCATTTCGCCGTCGTCGATGCGGGTCTGACGCGCGATACGCGCTTTGAGCAGTTCCTGACGACGCGGTTCGAACGTGCGGTGCAGTTTGGCGACCAAGGCCAAGGCTTCGGGCGTGAGGATGCTGGCGTATTCGGCCGTGATGGGGGCGTTGATTTGGATGCCGGCGGGCAGGTTCATGGAAATGCTCCTTGATGGGAAGGGAAATTAATCGGACGATATGTCCGCAGGGAAGGAGTCGACGGACGTCGTCGTTCGGCGCTCGGCGATAAACGAGCTGGCGGCGCGCTCGGCGATAAACGCGCTGGCGGCGCGCTCGGTGATAAACGCGCTGACGGCGCGTTCGAGTGGCTGCGGTTTTAAGCGGCGCGAGGCCGCAAGAAGATTTTTGGCCGCAAGCGCGTCGCCTTGGGCCAGGGCGCGGATACTGCGTCCCAGTAGGCGTTGCGCTTCTTCGGCGGCGCGCGCCGCCAGCGTGAAGTCGCAGCCGCAACGCGGGCAGATGGCGCCTTGCGACATACGCGCGCGACAGGCGATGCAACGATTTAGCATATCTGGCGATATCAAGTTTCGAGGTAGTAAAGCAGGTCGGCCAAGGTGTTCATCGCCGCGCGCGTGTTTTCGGCATGGCCTGTGGCGAGGGCGTCTTTAATCGCTTCGATGCAATTGACGATATCCTCGGCGTCTTCGCTTTGCGCATGGGGCAACAGGCGTTCGCCTTTTTCGATCAGCGCCTCGGCTTCGATGCTCAAACGATGCTCGGCGCGCATGGCGTCGCCCTCGTCACCCTCGGCGCCGTCGGATTCGGCATCGCGACCGAACATGGAATCGACGCGGCGGCGGGCTTCGTCGAGCTTCTCGCCGGAGAAGCGCGCGATCGCATTGTCGATGGTGATGGAATAAGCGAGTCCGGTGTCTTTCTCGCGCGAGGTGACTTGCAGCAAGCCGTTGATGTCGAGCGAGAAGCTGGTGACGATGGGATTGCCGGCGGGGGCGTCCTTGCTTAAACCTTCGATGGTGAAGCGACCGATTTCGATATTGTTGAGCGCGTCCGGATCTTCGCCTTGATAGACCATGACCTCGACCTTGGTTTGGCCGTCGTACATGGTGCAGAAGCCTTCGCTCTTGGTGACCGGAATCGGCGTGTTCTTGCGGATCAGCGGCACATAGCAATAGGGGTAAGGCTCGCCGTCGAAAATCGAAACGGCGCTGGTGCCGAAAGTGTAGGGGGTGACATCGACCAGCACGGTAGGCGTTTGCGCGCCGGCGATCACCCCGGCTTGAATCGCCGCGCCCATCGCGACGCAGAGATCGGGGTCGATCTCGCTACGCGGTTGCAGTTTGAGTTCGTCTTCGAGCCGTTGCTGAATCAGCGGGGTGCGGGTGGCGCCGCCGACCAGTAGAATTTCGTCGAGGTCGGAGACGGTCAGATTCGCGCCCTTGAGTGCGATATGCACCGCGTCCAGGGTTTCGTCGATATACGGGGCGATCATTTCCTCGTAGGCGTTGCGCGACAGTTCCAGCGTCAAATGCACCGGCACGCCGTCCTTCTCGGCGATATATTCCTCGTTGATCATGACATAGGGTTGATCGGACAGTGCGATCTTGGCGTTTTCGGCGGCGCGGATCAGGCGCGCCATCGCCACCGGCGATACGCTGACATCGACGTCATGTTCGGCGCTGAGGTGATCGATGGCGAAATCGACGATCTTTTGGTCGAAGTCGTCGCCGCCGAGGTGGTTGTTGCCGTGGCTGGCGAGCACTTCGACCACATCGGCTTCGAGATTGACCACCGAAACGTCGAAAGTGCCGCCGCCGAGGTCGTACACCAGCACTTTGCAGGCCTTGTCGTGGCCGGTTTCGTAGGCGAGCGCGGCGGCGGTCGGTTCGTTGATGATGCGTTTAACATCGAAGCCGGCGATTTCGCCGGCTTCGCGCGTGGCTTGGCGTTGTGCGTCGGAGAAGTAGGCCGGAACGGTGATCACGGCTTTATCGACCGGGACGCCGAGATGCTTTTCGGCGATTTCCTTGAGGCGGCGCAGTATCATCGCCGAGATTTCCTGCGGGCTGTACTCTTTGCCGGCCATAACGACATGAGTATTTTCGCCCATGCGGCGCTTGATCGAGCGTATGCTGCGGTCGGGATGCAGGATGTATTGGTTGCGCGCGGTTTCGCCGACCAGGAGGCTGCCGTCTTCGCCGACGCCGACGACCGAGGGCAGGATGCGCACGCCGGGGGAAACGGGAATGACTTCGACGCGCCCGTCGCGCACGATGGCGATTTCGGAGTTGGTGGTGCCGAGGTCGATGCCTACGATAATTTCGCTCATGATTTGATTTCTTTCTTGCATACGATGACTTCGGCGAGACGCAATATTTCGCCATCTTGTAAAAATCCGCGCCGGACTTCGCGCAGCACCATGCCCGACGCGGCGAGCGGCGAATCTTCGATGCCGACGACGCGCATCAGGTTGGGGTCGAAGGCTTGGTCGACCACCTGCATCGGGCGCACGCGGTAGCTGTCGAGCACGTCGTCGATGCGTTGCAGCGTGAGTTTTTGTCCCTGAGCGACGGAGGCGGCGAAGCGCGTCGGGCCGGGCACCAAGCGCGTCCAGAACGATGCGGGCGGCTTGCCGGCGGCGTCGATACCGGCTTGCATACGATCGCGCAAGTCGATGATGTTGTGCAGCAGACGACGTTCGGCTTGGAGTGGCGCGGCGGTGGATTGTTCGCGTGTGCGCGTCAGATCGCGCTCCAGACGCTCGTTGCCTTCGCGCAACTGGTCGCCGAAGCGCCGTAGTTCGTCGAGCGTGGCCTTGAATTGGCGCGATTCGAGTCGAACTTCGTTCTTCAGCGCCGCCATTTCGGACAGCAGGCTGAATAAATCCACCTGGGGTTTGTCGCTGTTCTCGGCATCCTCGGCGTCGTTCCAGTGGTCGAGACTGGCGCGAAATTCGTCGATCAACCGCAGTTTGGCTTCGGCACTAAGTTCGCTCATTCGTTCGCTCATTTGCCTCCCAGTAAATGCAGTATCTGGCGCGTATTGGGCCGTCGCGGTTGAAAGTCGGCGCTGACGCTACGGATAATGTCGTCGAAGCTGACGGTGGCGGGCGCAAATAAAGCGAACGACATACGCTGCCGTGCGGTGGCGATTTTCTCGTAGGCGGTGCGTATCTGCTCGAAACGCCGGCTGTCGCGGTCGGGCGGCGATTCGCGAATCGCCGCCAGATACGCCGCACGAATCGTCTCGTCGTCGGCGGCAGGCGGCACGTTCAGCACGTTATAGGGATCGGACATATAAGTGGCTCTCGAAAATTATTTACGCGATTTAGGGCTGGGGCGCGGGGGAAGCCGCTTGGCTAGCTCTTCCATCGCATCGATTAATATCTCTGCAAGCATTTTCTTATTGCCTTTCGCTTGACTCTTCATGGCTTTCATAATATCGGCAGGGACGAGGGTTTCGCATAAAGAAATCACGGCTTGCGGACCGGCGATGGCGATCATCGCCCTGAGCATACCGATCGCTTCTCCGTCGAGCATGCCGTCCGGCTGCTCGAACATGTCGTCTACATTGGATTCGGCATCCGGAATCTCGCCGCGACGGCGGCGGCAATCCGGGCAGTCGCAGGTGTCGTCGTCGTCGAAGTCGTCGCCGAACGGATTGAACGCGCCGAAGGGATTGCCGTGGCGGCGGGACAGCTCCTTCAGCCGCAGTTCGGTGGGGCGGTCGCCTTGCTCGCCGGCAAGAACCATAGCGCGATCTATGGCGTCAGAATCTTCCATCGGCAGGAATTTCTGCTTCTTTTCCTTGGCCGTGGCGTAATAAAGCACGAAAATCGGGCGATCCGGCCAGCGTTTCATGCCGGCTTCGGCAAACTTGATCTGGATTTCCACGGCGTCGACTTTCGAAAACGATTCGCAGATTTCGATTAATTCGGTTGCGCTGAAATCGCCCTTGGCCGCAGAGACCAACTTTGCGCGCAGACTGTCGAACGCCGTACCCAGTCGTTTGCCGGATTCCTTCATCGACGGCAAGGCTTGGGCGAGCCGAATCACCTCCTGCGGCGTTGCGGTCGGCGCCAGTTTGATTTTGGCCAGCCCCAGCACTTCTTTTGGCGCGCGATTGATATGTGCAAGCTCCAGCAGCAGGTAAAACTCGCCCATCAGTCCGCCGCCGAGAGCCGCCATTGCCTGCGACAGCCGCGTGCTGGGTAGCCCATCCAGCAGATCGCATAGGCCATGCAGCAGCTTGGCTTGCGCGCGGTCGGTGGCGGAGATTAACCACTCCTCGGCCTCGTCGAGTTCCTTGATCGCTCCGGGAAAATTTTTAGCGCGGATTTTCTTGCGTGCGTGGGACAGCAGGGCATGGCTGATCAGGCTGCGCACTCGGGTATTGATCGGGTCGAGTTCGAGCAGGCGCTTGGCCTGAGCCACCGCCTTTTTGAAGGCGTCGCTCGCCAGGGCGGTTTCGACCGCTTCGAGCAGGATTTCGGGCGCCTCGGGGAAACGCGCCAAGGCCAACTCCAGCCAGTGACGGGCTTGTTTGAGGTTGTTCGCTTGACGATAGCGTTGGATCAACTTGACGTAGGTCGGGCGGTCGTCGATATCGAGCTCCAGGCTGGATTCCAGCCATTTGAATAACTGAGCATCGTCGCGATCCTCGTCGTCCATCTTCTCTTCATGCTGCGCCATGCGCCGCAGTATCAGCGCCGCCTGAATCGCCTGCCGTTCGGCATTCGGGTTGGGATGCTGGCGCGAGGCCGAGGTCAGTTGCCGGACGAGCTTTTCCCAGTAACGGTTGGCGTCGTCGATTTCGTCTTGCAGTTCGTGGTTGATCGCATAAAGACGCAGGCGATCGAATTCGGTGATTTTGCCGAATTTCGCTTCGTAGTCTTTCAGCAGGGGCGGAGCGAACGCCATAAGCTCCAAACACCATTGAGCGGTCGATGTGGGGAGGACGTGCGCGTGGCGCAGCAGCGCCTTGATCTGCGGCGCAGCGTCTTTCGGGTCTTTGATCGCCGCCAGATCGCGTAGCGCGGGCATGCGCTCGGGCGGGCAGCCCTTGATATCCAACAGCATTTTCTGGCTGTCGCTGTCGAGTTCGCCTGACGCCTTGAGCCATTCGCCGTCGGCCAAAGCGGCGATGCGCACGATTTCGACGAGCTTGTCGAACGGGCTGTGCGGCGCGAGTCGTTGGATCGTCTCTTGGGCTTGGCGGAGATTCGGCGGCGATGCAGCCAGCAGCGCCAGCGCCTTGAGGATAGGGCGTAAATCGCGGTAGGGCGAGCGGAACGGAATCGCGCGCAATTGCTCGTCCATCGCGGCAAAATCGCCGCGGCTATAGCTATCGAATGCCGCCAGCGCCGTGGCGCGATGGCGACGCAAGGGGTGTTCGCCATTCAGCAGCGATAATGCGGCCTCGTCGGCGCATAGGGCGGCAGCGGCGAGGCAGGTATCGATTTCGGCCAGGGCTTCGCCGCTCAGGCCGCTAAGATCGGCTTGAGCGTAGTGCTTGATCGCCTCGTTCAAACCGGATGTTTGCTGTAGGCAGCGCAGGTAGTCGGTATCGAACAGCGGTTTGCCGCAGATTTCGGCGCGGTTGCGCCAGATGACGAGCGCCTCCTTGAACATTTTCTTGTCCATCAACTCCTTGGCGCGACCGGCATAGGCCAGTGCGAGATCTTCGCGCCATTCGGCGCGATTCTCCTGCTTCAACAATAACTTATACAGGTCGATCGCGTCGCGGAAATGCGCGGAGTCGAGTGCTTGCCGCGCCCTGACTTCGGTGGGGATTTCCGCTTTGACGGTTCTTTTTGCGGGAGCTTTGGCATTTCTACGCGACATGGCGATGGAGTCCGCGAAAACAAAGCGGCGGATTTTAGCGCGTCTTTGCGTCGGCATGCGTTAAAACTCAGGTTACAACGCGAGCCTGATGCGGCAGATCGAAAATATCGTCGCCCGCGCGGCTGAATGCGGCGAACGCCGTTTAGAATTATGTTTTTTTGCATTTCGGGAACCTCATGAAACAGACCAGTCCGCGCCGTGTGGCCATTGTGGGCGCCAAGCGAATTCCGTTTGCCCGCTCGAACACTACGTATGCCCATCTTTCGAATAAGACGTTGCTGACCGATACCCTGCGCGGCTTGGTCGAGCACTACAATCTGCAAGGCGACCTCTTGGGCGAGGTCGTCGGCGGCGCAGTGATGAAGCATGCGCGCGATTGGAATTTGGTGCGCGAGTGCGTGCTGTCGTCGGGTTTGCATCCGAATACGCCGGCCTACGATATTCAGCAAGCCTGCGGCACCGGCTTGGAGGCGACGATTGCGGTCGCCAATAAAATCGCCTTGGGGCAGATCGATGTCGGCATCGCCTGCGGCAGCGACACCACCTCGGATGTGCCGGTGGCGATCCATCCGCAATTGCAGCGCATCCTGATGGACATCAACGGCGCCAAGTCGATGACCGGGCGGGTGAAAGGACTCTTGCGTGCGATTCGTCCGCAGTATCTGATGCCGGAGTTTCCGGTGAACGCCGAGCCGCGCAGCGGTAAATCGATGGGGCAGCACGCCGAGATCACCGCGCAACGCTTCGGCATCGGCCGCGAGGAGCAGGATGCGCTGGCCTTGATGAGCCATAGAAATCTCGCCGCCGCTTACGAGGCCGGATTTTATGAAGATTTGGTGATGCCGTATGGTGGATTGGATAGCGACAACAATTTACGCCCCGACTCCACTCCCGAAAAGCTGGCCAAATTGCCACCGGCCTTCGATCGCAAAGCCGGGACGATTACCGCGGCGAACGCATCGCCCTTGACCGACGGCGCGTCGGCGGTGTTGTTGGCGACCGAAGAATGGGCGCAGCAGCACGACTTGCCGGTGTTGGCCTGGTTCGTCGGCGCAGAGACGGCGGCGGTCGACTTCATCGACGAACGCGAAGGCTTGTTGATGGCCCCGGCCTACGCCGTGCCGCGCTTGTTGAAACGTCACGGCGTTAAGTTGCAGGATTTCGATTATTATGAAATTCACGAAGCTTTTGCGGCGGTGGTGTTATGTACTTTGGCTGCCTGGGACTCCGCCGAATTCTGTCGCGACAAGCTGGGTTTGTCGCATGCTTTAGGCGCGATCGATCGCAGTCGCTTAAACGTCAAGGGTGGGGCGGTTGCTGCCGGCCATCCTTTCGCCGCGACAGGTGGGCGCGTGGTGGGTACCTTGGCCAAAATTTTGTCCGAAGCAGGTCGCGGACGCGGTCTGATTTCGATTTGCGCGGCGGGTGGCCAAGGGGTTACCGCTATATTGGAGCGATAACGATTATGTCCGACTTTTTGCTTGAGCTGGCTAGCCATCCTTTGGGCGCTAGGCTGATCAAGACTTTGGGTTTGCCCAAACCGATTACCCTGGCTAGGGTTAAGGGTGGAATCCTAGCGCCGCCTTTGCAAGGAAAAATGGCGCTATTGGCCGGCGCGGCGGGCGGATACGCCGAAGAGTGCTTGCATGCGGCATTGCTTCGGGCCGGCGCGACGGTGGCTAAAGTGGATTCGGACGACGTCGTGCAGCGCCTGGATATTCTGGTGTTCGACGCGACCGGCTGCACCAGTCCCGCCGCCTTGCGCGCCTTGTACGAAGGTTTTCATGCGCAGATGCGGCGTTTGGCGCAAAATGCACGTATCCTAATCGTGGCCAACGAGCCGTCGCGGGCGTCCGACCCGGTCGCCGCCGCGAGCGCGCGCGCGATCGAAGGTTTTATGCGCTCTTTGGCCAAGGAGGTCGGGCGGCAGGGCGTATGCGTCAATCTGGCGTATGCGCCGCACGATGCGCTCGGCCAACTCGGCGGCTTGCTGGGCTTTTTTGTCGGCGAGCGCGCGAGCTATGTCACGGGGCAGGTGGTGCATGTCGACAATCGGGTCGCTGCGCCGATGGTCTCGACGCAAATTCAGCCCTTGGCGGGTAAAGTGGCCTTGGTGACGGGGGCGGCGCGCGGCATCGGTCAGGCGATCGTGCAACGCTTGGCGGAGGACGGCGCGCGTTTGGTCTGTTTGGATGTGGATACGGCGCGCGATCCCTTGTATGAAACCGCCGCGCGCTGGAACGGCTTACCCTTGGTGGTCGATGTCGCCAGCGCCGGCGCCGGCGCCGTGCTGACCAAGTTCCTGATGCAGAAAACCCAGGGCGTGGATATCGTGGTGCATAACGCCGGCATTACGCGCGACAAGACCCTGGCGAATATGAAACCCGCGCAGTGGGATCGGGTGATGGCGGTCAACTTCGCCGCGATTGTGGCGATCGACGAAGCTTTGCAGCACGGCGGCGTCTTGCATGACGATGGCCGGGTGGTGTGCCTGTCGTCGATCAGTGGCGTGGCCGGCAATTACGGGCAGAGCAACTATGCGGCCAGTAAAGCGGCGTTGATCGGCTATGTCGCGGCGCGGGCGTCCATGCTGGCCGAGCGCGGGATCGCCATCAACGCCGTAGCGCCGGGGTTTATCGAGACGCCGATGACGCAAAAGATTCCGCCGCTGGCGCGCGAGCTCGGACGGCGGATCAATTCGCTGTCGCAAGCCGGGCAGCCGCGCGATGTCGCCGAGTTGGTCTGTTTCCTCGCTTCGCCAGGGGCGTCCGGAATCACCGGCAATACGCTGCGCGTTTGCGGCCAGGCGATGATGGGGGCGTAATTCTCGGTCGCCGTGTAAAAGTCGGCGCTGGCGGGACGGATGCTGAAAAAGAAGACTGCCCGGCGATGCTCGGGCAGTCTTCTTTGGCGCAGCGGTAGGTTAGGCTGGGCTTCATCAAGCCCAAGTGCGCCGGCATAAACAAAAGGAGTAGCGAGCCATCTTGACCCCGAGTCATATGAATCTCTGGAATCACAGATTGTGGCGGTGTGAGGTGTAGTCAAGCAGTGAGTGTAACAATTCCGTGTTCAGCGCGACTAAGGGATTCAGTTCATAACCTGCATCAGGAGATCACTATGTTACCTAAGTTCTTTCGTTCGACCTTGCTGCTCGCTGTCGTCGCCAGCGGATCGGCCTGGGCGACCCCCTTTGAGGCAAAAGAGTTCGATGCGCTAAATCAGGAGGGGAGAGCGATTCTGGTCGACGTTCATGCCGACTGGTGCCCGACCTGCAAAACTCAGGATGCCATCGTTTCCGCTTTGCTGAAAACAGCGGAATTCAAAGGCATTACGGCCCTGCGTGTCGATTTTGATAAGCAAAAGGATGTTCTTAAACGCTTCAAGGTCATGTACCAAAGCACGCTGATTGTCTTTAAAGGCGGTAAGGAAGTGGGGCGCTCGACGGGCGATACCCAGAAGGATAGCCTGAGCGCTTTGCTCAAGAAGGCGATTTAAGGAGGCGTTCATGGAATTCGGCTTAGGAGCCTATGGTCTGTCTTTCGCTGCCGGCGGCTTGTCCACGCTGTCGCCCTGCGTGTTGCCGCTGCTACCGATCCTGTTGGCTACGGCGCTGACGGCACACCGTTTTGGCTCAGTGGCTTTGGCGGCAGGATTGGCGCTGTCATTCACCGTCGTCGGCGTATTGATCGCCAGCCTCGGCGGTATGCTCGGACTGGACCCCGCGGTGTTTCGCTCCATTGCGGCCATGTTGCTTATCGTCTTTGGCGCCCTGCTGCTTTCAGTGCGCTTGCAGGAGGCTTTCGCCGTCACCACGGCGGGAATTTCAGGCGCGGGCCATGGATTGCTGGAAAAACTGACCCTCAATGGCTGGTCCGGCCAGTTTGTGCTTGGCCTGCTCTTGGGCATTATCTGGAGTCCCTGCGTCGGCCCCACCCTGGGGGCAGCGATCACACTCGCCAGCCAGGGCCAAAATCTCGCCCATGTCACTCTGTTGATGGCCTTGTTCGGGCTGGGTGCCGGCTTGCCGCTGGTGGCGCTTGGACTCGTCTCCCGCTCGGCTATGCTGCGCGTCCGCAGTCGGCTGCTCGCTGCCGGAAAATTCGGTAAGCAGGCGATGGGGGCTCTCATGTTGATCCTTGGTATTACGATACTCTCAGGCACCGACAAACTTTTCGAAGCCTGGGCCTTGCAAGCGACACCCGAGTGGTTAATCAGCCTGACGACTTCGATATAGAGTTTCCCATCCCAAAGAAAGGATATACCATGAAAATCCTAGCCATCCTCCTGCTCTTGTCTGCCGCACCTGCTTTTGCCGCGAGCAATCCCTGTGCGGCCGGCAAGCCGGGGCTTGATTCCAAGGCCTTCACCCGTCCTGGCGGCTACCAGCCTGTCGTCGGCGACGCCAAGCTGGGGGAGTCGCTATTTCGCGACACCAAGCTCTCCAGCAATGGCCTGTCCTGCAACACCTGCCATCAGAACCATGGCTCCTTTCAGCCGAGTTTCGCCAAGCCGTATCCGCATGTCGTGACCATGATGAAGGAGAAGGCCGGCGTCAAGACCGTGCATCTGGATGAAATGATCCAAGCATGCATGCTCATGCCGATGGCCGCTAAGCCTCTGCCCTGGGATTCCCAGGAGCTGGCGGCTTTGGTGGCGTATACGCAAAACCTGCAGAAAACCTTTCGGCCAGGCGCAAGGTCGCCAGCCAACCCCTGTTCGGCCAAGCCGACAAACCCCGGCGCGAAGCAGTAATCCGCGCGTTCGTTCAACCACGCTATGAAGGAAACACTATTATGCATACTCTGTTCCGCAAGACCCTGACTCTCGGCGCTGTCGCTCTGCTGGCTTCCGCACTGGCCCTTCCGGCCAGTGCGGGCGAAATGGCGAAAAACCCGTGCGCCAATTCTGCCACCAAACCCGCCGCCAATCCGTGCGCGGAAAAACCGGCCAACCCGTGCGCCAAACCCGCTAAAAAGGCCAAGATGAAGAAGGCTAAGGTCGCGAATCCCTGTGCCCAGAACCCGTGCGCCAAGCCAGCCAATCCCTGCGCCAAGAAATAAGGTAGTGATGATGGAGGCGAGTTATCGAGGTGGGTATTTACTGCTGAGCCTCTTGTTGCTCGTTCCGACAGGCTGCGATTCGGCTTCCAAGTCTGGATCGCCGCCTGTTTCCGCTGTTTCAACGGCGCCTGACGCCACAGCAAGCTTTCTGGCCACACATTGGCGAAAGCCCCTGGCGGCCAATGGAGCGGCTCCCGCCCAATTCAGTCCCATCGAGGCCTCTCTAGCGCCGAGTGCGTGCGGCGCATGCCATCCACGCCAGTTTGCGGATTGGCAGACGGCATTGCATAGTCATGCCATGGGGCCGGGCCTGTTCGGCCAATTGCAAGCCATGGGCGCCGAGGCCCGAGAAGAACACCAAGCCTGCCTGCAATGCCACGCTCCACTGGCCGAGCAAGCGGACCATCTCGTGGCTGCGCTGGCCGCGAATCATGCCTTGCCGCCGCATGCCGATGGCAGTTCGTCGGCCCATGGTCTGACGTGCGCCGGATGCCATGTGCGTCAGCATCAGCGTTATGGACCGCCACGCCAAGATGGAACACGGCCTGTCCCCAACGCGCCACTGCCTCATAACGGCTGGCAAGTCGCTACGGCCTTTGCCGATTCACGGTTTTGCGCCGTCTGCCATCAGTTCGAAGCCGACGGCCCTAGCCTCAACGGCAAGCCGCTGGAAAATACCTATGTGGAATGGCAGGCCAGTCGCTACGCGCGCGAAGGCCGCAGCTGTCAGTCTTGCCATATGCCGCAACGCCGCCACCTGTGGCGCGGTATACACGACGCGGAAATGGTCAGGTCGGGACTCGACATCGAAACTGCGCTGTCGACACGTGTCGGCGGTCGTGTCGGCGCGACGCTCGTCATCACCAACACGGGTATTGGGCATGCTTTTCCTACCTATGTCACCCCACGGGTGGTCGTTGAAATCGCTCAGGAAGGCCGCAACGGCAAGATGATTGCCGCGACCACCGAGCGCCACCTGATAGTCCGCGACGTGAGTTTGGACTTGACCCGCGAACGTTCGGATACCCGCTTGATGCCTGACGAACGGCGCGTCTACCCCTATGACCGTCCGCTTGATCCGCGCGCGCTATCCCTGGTATTTCGTGTCACCGTGTATCCCGATGCGTTCTATGCCGAGTTCTATCGCGCCACGCTACGCGACCCGGCATTGATCAAAGGACGAGGAATGATACGCGAAGCGCTTAAAAGGGCGACAGCCTCGCCATACACGCTCCATCTATCTCACCTATCACTACGGAACCCGCAATGAGCGCCATCATTCTTGAATCGACGCTGACCTGCCCGCACTGCGGTTTTAGCCGGCAGGAAATCATGCCCACGGATGCCTGTCTGTTCTTTTACGAGTGCGACAATTGCAAGGCATTGCTACGCCCCAAACCGGGCGATTGCTGCGTATTCTGCTCCTTCGGCTCAGTGAAATGCCCGCCGATCCAGGCGCAATGTGGGTGCTGCGACTAGGGACTGCGGGGACTGCGGGGACTGCGTACATCCTCGCCTTTGGCGTAAGCATGCATTATTTGATGAAGTTTATGCATATGATCGCTGAAGTTGCGGCATCCTGAGCACATCATTACATGCATTTTTAGTGATAGCCGTTCTTTAAGGGACAAGGTTCGCTCTTGCGACTCGGAGAGCAGACAAGTGGCATCGCGGCAGTTCAACATACGTGTTCTCCAGCTAAAAACCATTTATTTTCCAGGCATTCGCGCAGGCGCAGGCGGGCACGGTGCAACATCACATTCAGGTTGCCGATGCTGATGCCGACGCTCGCGCACACCTCTACGGAATCGAGCTCGATAAACTCGCGCATCATGAAGACTCGTGCTTGGTTACCCGGTAAATTTTCCAGGCAGGCTTCGAAGACGCGCCAAAACTGAAGCTCGCGCATGGATTCCTCGGGATTAGGCCAGGCGGCCGGACGTTCATCCTTCTGCCAAAAACCCTTTGTATCAAACAGCGCCGCAAAATCTTCGTTCTCTTCGTCCTCGTGAAGCAGGCTGCCGGCAGCGACCGAACGCTGTTTCTGTCGTAATGCATCGGCAATCTTGTTCTTGAGTATCGCGAATACCCACGTTTTCAAGGCCGCTCGCCCACCAAATGACTTTGCATTCTTGAGTGCACCGATCAAGGCTTCTTGCACGGCGTCTTCGGCCAGATGGCTGTCGGATAGCTGCATGGTGGCAAACTTGAGCATCTGCCGACGCAGGCTGTCCAGAAACTCGTCGTCGGTCAGCAATGATGAGTGGGGCATCGCTACGCTCTCCGTCCTCGGTGTCTTGGCCTGTTCTTCATCGCGACGCCGTGGGGTGCGATTCGAACAGCCGCTCGCCGGGAGTGCAGCTTTGGGTGCAGGGAAGCTTGATGTTCTGAGTTGAATGGGCGATGGGAAATATGGCAGCGGCGACCCGTCCTGCCGGCGCCGACTTTCGGTGCGCCGTGATAAAAGCAAAATCGAGTCCACGAACGACACGAAAAGCACGAACAAAATCGAACGGAGGCGAGGCAGCCTACGACCGTAGCGACGAGATCCCCACGCATCGTTCGTGCCTTTTTCGTGCTTTTCGTGTCGTTCGTGGACAAGGTTTTGCTGGATCGTTTCATTCATTTACCCATAGAGCGAAAAAGAAAGGCTGCCCGGCGATGCTAGGGCAGCCTTTCTTGAGCATAATCGAGGATTAACTCGACAGTGCGCGCTGGTAGGCGACGATGCCGCCGACACCGCCCAAGCCGGCGAAGCGGGCGCTTTGCGCGTCTATGGTCTGCTG
>DATETD010000242.1:0-2889 GCA_035283885.1 Rhodocyclaceae bacterium | reverse complement strand
CCGACGCCGCCGACGGCGCGTCGCCCCAACCAATGCGTATAACGCTTGGCGTCGAAGGCGTCGGTAAAGCGGTCGGCGGTCGGATACGAGGTGTATCTCGGCCCGTTGATGTCGAAGCGGCGTATCAGTTGCGGGTCGAAGATAAGCTCTTGAGTATCCATGATAGGGTGTCGGATAAAGTTGACTGGCGCGAAAACGCTGCGGCATTTTACGCCGGGTGGCTCGAACTGTGCGACCGACGATCCGCCGGCAACGGCAAGTCGAGGCATATTCGCGAGTTTCTTGCCTTGACCTGAATCAAACGCCAAAGTTCGCCATAAAATACAGGCATGCTACTCAACCTTTCCGAGCCGACGCCTGCTGCGATAACCGTCGCTTTCCCCGAGACCAGGAACGCCTGCTCCCTCTGCATTCAGCGCGAACTCTGCCTGCCGCTGGAGATCGCGCCGGACGATATGGCGCGTATCGATCGCCTAGTCGCCGCGCGGCGCAGACTAAAACGCGGACAGCATATTTATCGCGCCGGCGAACCGTTCAAATATATCTTTGTCGTTAGAACGGGGTATTTCAAAACGGATGTGCTAACCGAAGATGGCCGCGATCAGGTGACCGGCTTTCAAATGAGCGGCGACATACTCGGTCTGGATGGCATCGGCAACGAAATTCATAGCTGCAACGCCGTCGCCCTCGAAGACGGCGAACTCTGCCCGATTCCTTTCGCCGAACTCGAACACTTGGCGGGGCAAATCCACCCGCTGCAACGCCATCTGCACAAGATCTTGGGGCGCGAAATCGTTCGCGACCACGATGTCATGGTGCTGTTGGGCGCGATGCGCGCCGAAGAACGGATCGCGGCGTTTTTACTCAACCTATCGCAACGTTTCGCCTCGCGCGGCTATTCGCCCACCGATTTCCATCTGCGCATGACGCGCGAGGAAATCGGCTCCTACCTCGGTTTACAACTTGAAACCGCCAGCCGCGCCTTCTCCCATCTACAAGAAGAGGGGATTATCGCCATCCATATCAAGCATGTGCAGATTCTCGACTTGCCGCGCTTGCATCGAGCGATCGGGCGCTGATCGTCGGCGCTTTTCCCCGCTTAAATAAAATACGCCGTTCGCGTCATCACTTTCGACGATTCCTGCATCGCCTTCTTGACGACGGTGGGAAGCTCGCGCGCGCCATGTTGCACGGCGGTATCGGCGTGCGCGATTTCGTCGTTCTTCATCTGTTGCAAGATTTCGCGCGTTTTTCGGTCATGCGGCGGAAGCTGCGACAGATGGCTGTCGAGGTGAGCTTCGACCTGACGCTCGGTCTCGGCGAGAAAACCGAGATTCCAGCGGTCGCCCATTTTCCCCGCCAATACCCCCAAGGCGAATGCACCGGCATACCACAGGGGATTGAGCAGGCTGGTGCGCCCGCCGAGTTCATGAATCCGCTGTTCGGTCCAGTTGAGATGCTCGGTTTCTTCCCAGGCGGCCTGCTCCAGTGCGCGCTTGGTCTCGGTTTGACGGGAACTCAGCGCCTGGCCCTGATACAAGGCCTGAGCGCACACCTCGCCGCTATGATTCACCCGCATCAGCGCCGCCACATGACGCTTCTCGGCGTCGCTCAACTCGCCTTCGGGCAAATTCTCGGCAGGACGTTCGCGGTGCGTCGGCGCAGGGGCGAATAAGGTGCGCAATGCTTTGTCGAATTCGGGAATCAGGGTATCGATCATGATATCGGCCATCGTCTCAACTGGAATCGGGGTGCTTCCCTAGCCGAAGCGCCTTCCGCCCTTCGTCCGCATTCATGATCGACCCACCGTTCGGGCAAAAGAAATCGCGACTGAGCGCCGCATGCTGACGATTCACGGGCTTATTCTCGACGACACGCCACTCTTCCGCGATCCCGCGCGCCCAACTCCAGCTAGCGTCGGCGCGTCCCGAAGCATAATGCTTCCAGCGCCCCTCCTTGCAATCCATGCCTTCATAGCTGATATTGGTGGCCCCACCCGCCGTAACGACCACCAGAACATAACGAACGACGCCGTCCTGCGCGATCGACAGCGTCGTCGGGTCGATGAAATAACGGTTGGTCGTCAGCGAGCTGACATAAAACTCGATCAAGTCGCTTTGCTTGGGAAATGCGGGCGCCGCCACCGGCGCGACAAGAGGGCCTTCGTCCTTGACCGAGGGCTGCGCCTGCGCCGCCAGAACGGCGCACAGCCCTAGCCACGGCGCAATTCGGTAAAATTTTGGTTTTTCTCTTGAAAACAACATATTATTTATTGCGATAATGACGTTTATCGCTGGATGCCTCGCCCAGCGACGGCGTGCTTTCGGCAGAGGAAAGAAATTCGCGTCCGTACTCGAAAGGCCCGTCATACGGCGGCGGCGTCGGCGGCGGCGCGTCGTCGGGTTGGAACAACAGACGCGCCAGTTCGGTCAAGGCGGAATGGTACACCTTGCGCTTGAATTCGATGACGTTGCCGAGCGGCACCCAGTAGTTGCTCCAGCGCCAAGCGTCGAATTCCGGATGATCGCAGGCGCGCAACGACACGTCGCTGTCGCGTCCGATCAGACGCAACAAAAACCAGATCTGTTTCTGGCCTTTGTAGGTGTTCCGCCATTCGCGGCGCACCCAATGGCGCGGCACATCGTAGCGCAACCAATCGCGAGTACGGCCAATAATGCGCACATGCTCAGGCCTGAGACCCACCTCCTCATACAATTCCCTCAGCATCGCCTGCTCGGGCGTCTCGCCCTTTTTGATGCCCCCCTGCGGAAATTGCCAGGAGTGCTCGCGGATACGCTTGCCCCAGAACACCTCATTCCGATTGTTGACTAGGATGATGCCGACGTTCGGGCGGTAGCCTTCGCGGTCGAGCATGGTATAAATCCTAAT
>DATETD010000241.1:0-3284 GCA_035283885.1 Rhodocyclaceae bacterium | reverse complement strand
GGGCGGACGTTGGTTGGTCGTCGGCGCAGCGCGCGCCGAGGTCGATGTTTTGGCGCAACTGCTGGAGGCGCAACGCGGCGTCGAATGCGTGCGTGCGTACCTCGATCATGATTCGGGTTTAACGCTGCCGCTCGACGATGCGTCCGCGCTTAAAGCGGCTTTTGCCGACTTGCCTGGCTTGAATGGCGCGATTTATCTTGCGGCGGATGCGGCTGCCGAAGCAGCAGCCGAAGCCGATATCGAAGCTAGTTTAGCGGCTGCGAGTCGTTTGATGCATTTGACGCAGGCGATGCTGAGCTTGCCTGCGCCGCCGCCGCAGTTGGCGCTGCTGACGCGGCAGGCAGTGGTTGTGACGAACGCATCGGCAGCGCCGCGCGTCGATCAGGCGGCGCTGTGGGGGCTGGTCAAAGGCATACGCTTGGAGCATCCTGAACTAGCCTGTCAGTGCATCGATCTGGATGGTGATATCTCGACGCTGCTGTCGCCGCATTTGGCGTGGATAGGGCGTCGGGATACTCCGGATCTGGCGCTGCACAGGCGTCAAGTATGGACGCCCAGCCTGCAACGCCGTGCACTCGCCGCGCGTGCGACGCCGACGGTGCGCGCCGATGCAAGCTATCTCATCAGCGGCGGACTCGGCGCGCTCGGTTTGCATGTGGCGCACTGGCTGGTCGCGCAAGGCGCGCGTGCGCTGCTGTTGCTGGGACGGCGTGCGCCGAACGACGACGCCGTAGCGCGGATTGCGGCATGGCGCGAACAGGGCGTAACGGTGCACACGTTGGCGGTGGATGTGGCCGATGCGCAGGCGTTGACGCATGCTTTAGGGGAACATCAAGGCACGATCGCCGGGGTATTCCATCTCGCCGGCGTATTGGACGATGGCATGATTTTGCAGCAGACTCGCGAGCATCTGCGCGTGGTGCTGGCGCCCAAGCTCGGCGGCGCGCTGAATTTGCAGCACGCCTTAGCGGATAGCTCCTTGGATTTCTTCGTCGCGTTCTCCTCGGTCGCCGCATTGACCGGATCGATGGGGCAGAGCACCTATGCCGCGGCGAACGCGGCCTTGGATGCCTTAATGGCCGGGCGTCGCAGTATGGGACAGGCGGGACTCAGCTTGCAATGGGGCCCATGGGCCGAAGCGGGGATGGCGGCGGCGCAGGCCGAACGCGACCGTCAGCGCTTCGCCGATTACGGCATCGAACCGATCGGCGCCGAGATGGCGATGTCGTTATTGGGCCGGGTGATGGCCGACAATGCACCGTCGAGTACCTTGGCGATTTTGCCGGTGAATTGGGCGCGCTATCTCGGACAGTTGTACGGTAAGGATTTTCCGCCGATCTATCGCGATTTGATGGCCGAGCGTCCGGCGGCAGCGGCGCCGGTGGTCAGCGGTCTCGCCGAGCGTTTGCTGGCCGAAGCGCCCGCATCGCGCCGCGCCTTGCTCGAACAGCATCTGCGCGACGCCGTTGCGGCGGTGTTGGGCTTGGCCGACCGGCAAAAGATCGCGCCGCGCCAACGGTTGTTCGATTTGGGACTGGATTCGCTCGGCGCCGTGGAGTTGCGCAACCGTCTGGCGACTGCCCTGGGGCGTAATCTGCGCGCGACCTTGCTGTTCGATTATCCCACCTTGCATGCCTTGGCCGATCATATCGAGCAGGACGTGCTCGGCATTCCCGCTGTGGTCGAGCCGGTGGCGGCAGCACCCGAGCCGGAGAATCTCGATCATTTGTCCGACGACGATCTGGCAAGCTTGCTGGCGGCGGAATTGAGTTCTTGAGCGACGATGAGCGATAGCACCGCCGCGCCGCCGGTTGGCGATTACGATTCGCCCTGGAAAGAGGCTTTGGATCGCTTCTTTCCGGAATTTATGTCGTTGCTGTTCTCGGAGGTCGAGCGGCAGATCGATTGGAGCTTGCCGCCGGTATTTCTCGATAAGGAATTGCAAGACGTAGTGCGCGATGGCGAGTCGGGGCGGAATTACGCCGACAAGCTGGTGGAGGTGCGCACCCTGACCGGAGACGAAACTTGGGTGTTGCTGCATATCGAAATCCAGGGACGCTCTTCGGACGAGTTTTTGGCGCGCATGTTTCGCTATTACTATCGCTTGCAGGATCGTTACCCCGAGAAATCGATCGCCAGTTTTGCGGTGCTGACAGATTCGACCGGCAGCGGTACATTTCAGCTCTATCGCAAGCAATGTTTCGGTTGCGAGGCGAGTCTGAAGTTTCCGGTGGTGCATTTGCAAAATTGGCGACAGCCCGAACTTTGGCGAATGCTGGAAGCTTCGGACAATGTGTTTGCCTTGGTGGTGATGGCGCAATTGCAGGCGCATTCCTTGAAAGAGGGGCGCGCGCGCAAGGCGGCGAAAATCGAACTGGTGCGCTCGATGAATCGGCGCGGCTATTCCAGAGGGCAGATTCTGGAATTGTTTCGCTTGATCGATTGGTTATTGAAATTACCGCCGGAAATCGAGTGCGAATTCGAATTGGAAATCGATCGAATCGAAAAGGAGAATGCCATGGTATATGTGACTAGCGTAGAGCGGATCAGACGGGAGCGAGTTTGCGAAGAGGCGCGTTTGGCGGGGCAGCAAGCCGGGTTGCAGGAAGGTCGGCAAGAAGGTCGGCAAGAAGGCCGACAGGCGGGACAAAAGGAGTTGCTGGCGGCTATGCTGACGCGCAAGTTCGGTCGGCTGCCCGATAGCGTGACCGAGAAAATGGAATTGGCCGATAGCGAGCAAATCGGCCTATGGGCGGATAAGCTGTGGGATGCGACGTCCTTGGACGAGTTGTTTGCGCAGCACTAAGCCGCGCGCGAGCCGGAGCCGGAGCCGGAGCCGGAGCCGTCTCGTCAGCGCCGACTTTCGATGGATATGAATATGATGAACATGAGCGAGCCGTTGCTTTCCGCAGCGGCAGGTTGTAAGGAGATAGCATGAGCAGTGCGACGCCCGATTATCGTGCGCTGATTACCAAGGCGCTGGCGGAGATCAAGGAACTCAAGGCGCGCGTGCGTCAGTACGAGGACGAGCGCGCCGAGCCGATTGCGGTGATCGGCATGGCCTGCCGCTTTCCGGGCGGCGCGAATAGTCCCGATGCTTATTGGGACTTGTTGCGCAACGGTGTCGATGCGATTCGCGAAGTGCCGTCCGACCGTTGGGACGTGGAGCGTTATTTCGATGCGGATCGCAATGCGCCGGGCAAGACCTATTCGCGCTGGGGCGGCTTTATCGACGATATCGGCGGCTTCGACGCCGCGTTTTTCGGCATTTCGCCGCGCGAGGC
>DATETD010000240.1:0-2584 GCA_035283885.1 Rhodocyclaceae bacterium | reverse complement strand
CGCCCGCAGACGAGCTTACCAGCGCGTCTATCGTCGTGCGCTGTTCGACCGAGGCATGACCGATGGCGGCGAGCAGCGTATTCAGCGTTTCCATAATGCGACTGCGTTCTTCGAGCAGTTCATTATCGCGTGTCATGCCGTCGGATATCTGCCGACGCAAGTGGACTATCACCTCGGCGGCGGCGCGCGGCGCTTCGGATGCAGTGTGTATCAGCCGCGTGATCGGTTCTTCCAGTGCGACGCCCAGCGTCGTCAGATGACGGGTCAGCGCCGTTTGCAAGGCGTCCAGCCGCTCGACGGCGGCGTTGCCGCGCAGCGCTTCGGCATCCCTGAGTGCGCCGAGTTCGGTACGCAATATAGCGCTCAGGCCGTCCATGCTCTCGCGTTGTTGCTTCAGCCAGTCCGCTTCGGTGGCGATGCGCGAACGCATCGAGTCCTCGGCGCCGCCGGCGAGTCGTGCGATTTCGCTCAGCGTGTGCTCGGCATGGGTTTTCGCTTGGTCGGTAATCGCTCGTGCGGTTTGGGCCAGCGTCGCACATATCTGCTGCTGCTGTGCATGCGTGTCTACGCCCGCGTGCCGCCATTCGTGCTGGAGCGTCGCCGCCATCGATTCCAGCGAGCGCACCCAGGCTTCGCGCTGCTGCAACTCGGCGGCGGTACGCTCTGCGAGCGCATTGGAATATGTCGCGTTAAGCGAGGTCAGCAGTGCGCTCGAGCGTTGTTCCAAGCTTGCGGAGAAGGTTTCGAGCGCCCGGCCCAGTATGTCGACCAGACCTGCGCTGCTGCGCTCGTGCTGGGTCAGCGCCGTCATCCAGGCGTTGGCGGCGTTGGCGGCGCTTGCACTCAAGCGCGTCGTCAGGCCATCGAGTTGAGTTTGCGTCGTCGCTGTCATGCGCTCGTGCATCGATTTCGTTTCTTGCGCAATCCCCGTCATCGCGGCTTCGACCACGGGCTTGATGCTGTCGCCGGCGGCGCGCGCGCTGGCCGTCAGGCTGTCTTTAAGCGATTTTTCCACCGAGTGCGCCAGTTCGCTGTACACGACTTTGACATGGGTATGGAAGTTTTCCTGATTGGCGAGCAATTGCAGCATCGTCGTCTGCAATTTGTCGGCTACGTCGGGCAAGGCTTGGGCTTGCCGTTGCAGCGCCTTGAAGGTTTCCTGACGCTGATGCGTCAGCGAGAAATCGCGCAGCACGGTGGAAATTTTCGTGTCGAGCTGTTGCGCCGTCAGCAGTCTTTCGCGGCGGACCAGCGCCGAGATCAGGCCCAGCATCGCCGAGGCGGCGACGCCGGCCACTGAAGTGCCGAAGGCCAGTCCCAAACCCTTGACCGGCGCGGCCAGCGCCGAGCGGATCGCTGGCAAATCGGTCGTGCCTTCCAAGGCGAATACGGCGCCATTGAGCGTGACCACCATGCCCAAAAACGTGCCCAGCATCCCGAGCATCACCAGCAGTCCGACCAGATACGGCGTCAGCGCCGGGCAGGGCAGGCCGATGCGTTCGCCTTCTATGCGCAGACGCACGGGATTTTGCAGTGCAGGATGCACGCGATCCAACCAGGCGTCCAGGTTGGGCAGTGCGGAAGTTGTCGGCAGCGCCGCCAGCGCCGTCGTTAGGCTGCCGGTCGCCCGGCGAAAGTGCAGCAGTTCGAATGCGCCCAGCGCATAGACCGCTCCTATAACCAACGTCATCGCCAAGGCCAGCGGATTCGAACCGATATAGCCGACGCCTACCCAAACGACCGCCAGCGCGCCCGATAGAAAGGCGGCGGCGCAAAAAATTTTATTCATTGATATCGATTACCTTGTTGCCGAATGCTTCGATGAGTCCCGCCGTCGGTTGCAGGCGAACGTCCAGTTCCGCCAGCAGCATCGCTTGCAGTTCCTGACAAAAATCCGCCAACCAGCTTCCCGGCTGCATCCATAAGGCGGGGTTATCCGTTTGCGCCGTCTCGGTCAGCGTTTGCCGATGCGCCTTGAGCTGCTGCTCGAAACGCTTTTCGAGCAGCGCAGGCGTCGTCGCCAGCAGCCTACGCTCGTGCGCCCACAAGCTATCGTCGAGCGCGGCGTCCAAGGCGGCCAGCCGGGCGAGCGCCGACGACGCTGCGGACAGGGCATCGCGCGCTTTGGCGCGCAGCGGGCGTATGCTCGCATCCATATCGCGTTGATGGGCGAGATAGAAGCGACGATACGGCTCATACGCGGCTGCAATTTCAATCGGCGCGCCGGGATCCGGGGTCGGCAATTTTATGCGCATCTCGCCGCCGTGGGGCGAACAACTCTTGGCGATGGTCTGCGCCAAGTTCGTCCGTAGGCGAACGAATTCCCGTTCGATGGCGGCGCTCGCCTCGATATTTTCGCTGGGCGGCGCATTCGATAGGGTCGGGGAGCGTGCGCCGTGCGCCGTATAGAGCGCAATCGCGTCGTTCACATCCAACCACTGGCCCAGTCTTTCGGCAGCGTCCTGCTTAGTCTCGCCAGCGTCGGCGACGGCCAGATCGGTAAGCAGGCGAACGAATCGCGAGGTGTTGAAGTGGGTGCGCGGTAAGGCTTGAGTCATACAGGCGTAGTAGGAAGCGACGAGGG
>DATETD010000239.1:0-3018 GCA_035283885.1 Rhodocyclaceae bacterium | reverse complement strand
ATGGCGGACGCATCTATGTCCGGTGCGGCGTCCGATAGTAGAGCGGAGGCGCGTTAAATGGCTTTGATCGCAGCAATCGATCCGGTGTTGACCACCGGTTGGGCCAAGGGCGATGCGGGTTGGAATCTCAAGGAAAAGTTGGGGGTCGATTTCAACGAAACCACTGCCGACGGTCGCTTTACGCTCAAAGAAGGCGAGTGCATGGGCGCTTGCGGCGACGCTCCGGTGATGTTGATGAACAACAAACGGATGTGCAGCTTCATGTTGCCGGAAGAAATCGATAAATTGCTGGCCGAATGCATGGCGGACGCATCTATGTCCGGTGCGGCGTCCGATAGTAGAGCGGAGGCGCGTTAAATGGCTTTGATCGCAGCAATCGATCCGGTGTTGACCACCGGTTGGGCCAAGGGCGATGCGGGTTGGAATCTCAAGGAATACGAGGCGCGCGGCGGCTACGAACAGTTGAAACGGATTCTGACGCAAGGTCTGACGCAGGACGACGTAATCAACGAGATCAAGAAGTCGGTGTTGAGAGGACGGGGCGGCGCTGGCTTCCCGACCGGCCTGAAGTGGAGCTTCATGCCGAAGGCCTATAAGGGCGATAAGTATATCGTTTGCAATACCGACGAGGGCGAGCCGGGCACGTTCAAGGATCGCGATTTGATGCGCTTCGATCCGCATTCCGTGATCGAAGGCATGATCATCGCCGGCTACGCCACAGGTTCGGCGCGCGGCTATAACTACATTCACGGCGAGATTTTCGAGATTTACCAGCGTTTCGAGCAGGCCTTGGACGAGGCGCGCGCCGCCGGTTATTTGGGCCAGGCCATCCTCGGCAGTAATTTCAGTTTCGATTTGTTTGCGCATCATGGGTATGGCGCCTATATCTGCGGCGAAGAAACCGGCTTGCTGGAGTCGATCGAAGGCAAGAAAGGCCAACCGCGCTATAAACCGCCGTTCCCTGCGAACGTCGGCTTGTACGGCAGACCGACCACCATCAACAATACCGAGACTTTCGCGGCGGTGCCGATGATTTTTCGCATGGGCGGCGAAGCGTATCTCAGTATGGGTAAGCCGAATAATGGCGGCACCAAGTTGTTTTCGGTCTCGGGCCATGTCAATCGTCCGGGCAATTACGAAGTGCCGATGGGAACGCCGTTCGCCAAGCTGCTCGAAATGGCCGGCGGCATGCGCGGCGGGCGTCAGCTCAAAGCCGTGATTCCGGGCGGCTCTTCGGCGCCGGTGTTGCCAGCCGACGTGATTATGGACTGCACCCTCGACTACGACTCGATCGCCAAAGCCGGTTCGATGCTGGGTTCGGGCGCGGTGATCGTGATGGACGAAACCGTTTGCATGGTCAAGGCGCTGGAGCGTCTGTCGTATTTTTATTTCGAGGAATCCTGCGGTCAATGTACGCCGTGTCGCGAAGGCACGGGCTGGTTGTATCGTGTGGTCCATCGCATCGAACATGGTCAGGGACGTCCGGACGATCTGGATCTACTGAATCGAGTGACCGACAACATTATGGGAAAAACCATTTGCGCTTTAGGCGACGCTGCGTCCTTGCCTGTTCGCAGCTTCGTCAAACATTTTCAATCCGAGTTCGAATATCATATTCAGAATCGCAAATGCCTCGTCGATCCGGCCATACAACGGGCGGGTAGTGGCTTTTTCCGTGCGGAGGCCGTGTAATGCTGGAGATAGAAATCGACGGCAAAGCCTTGCAGGTTGCCGCAGGCAGTACGGTGATCGAAGCTGCGCACCAGGCGGGAACGTATATTCCGCACTTCTGTTATCACAAGAAATTGTCCATCGCGGCGAGTTGCCGTATGTGTCTGGTGCAGATCGAAAAGATGCCCAAGCCCATGCCGGCGTGCGCCACGCCCGTGACCAATGGAATGAAGGTGTTCACCCATTCCGAGATGGCGATCAAGGCGCAGCAGGGCGTGATGGAGTTTTTGCTGATCAATCATCCGCTCGATTGCCCGATTTGCGATCAAGGCGGTGAATGTCAATTGCAGGATCTGGCGGTCGGCTATGGCTCGACCCAATCCCAGTATCAAGAAGAGAAGCGCGTCGTGCCGAACAAGAATTTCGGCCCGCTGGTGGCGACCGACATGACGCGTTGCATCAACTGTACGCGATGCGTCCGCTTCACTCAGGAAATCGCCGGCTTGATGGAATTGGGTCAGGCGTTCCGCGGCGAGCGCGCCGAGATTATGAGCTTTGTCGAAAGCACGGTGGATTCCGAGTTGTCCGGCAATTTGATCGATCTGTGTCCGGTGGGGGCGCTGACGTCGTTGCCGTTCCGCTATTCCGCACGCACTTGGGAGTTGTCGCGCCGCAAATCGATCAGTCCGCACGACAGCCTCGGCGCGAATCTGATCGTGCAGACGCGGCACGATCGCGCGATGCGCGTGTTGCCGTATGAAAACGAGGGCCTTAACGAATGCTGGCTGGCGGATAAGGAGCGCTTCTCGTATGAAGGCTTGAATTCCGCCGAGCGGTTGACGCGGCCTATGGTCAAGCAGGGCGGGACGTGGCGCGAGGTCGATTGGAACGTCGCGCTCGATTACGCTTCCCATGCCTTGCGCGATGTGCTTAAGAATCACGGTGCGGCGGCGCTCGGCGGTTTGCTGAGTCCGCACGCAACCTTGGAAGAACTCTATCTTGCGCAGAAGCTGCTGCGTGGGCTGGGCTGCGAGAATATCGATACCCGTTTGCGCCAAGTGGCGCCGACGGCTCCGACCGGAACCCCGTGGTTGGGCATGCGCGTCGCCGAGCTGTCGCAACTCGACCGCGTGTTGGTGGTCGGCTCTTTCTTACGCAAAGATCATCCATTGTTGGCGCAACGTCTGCGTCAATCGGCGAAACGCGGCGCTCAGATCAGCCTGCTGCATAGCGGCGCCGACGACGATTTAATTAAGTTGACTGCGCGCGCTACGGTAGCGCCGTCGCAACTGGTCGCGACCTTGGCGCAGGTGTTAAAGGCTGTGTGTGAAATCAAGAGCGTGGCTG